>PIVL01000048.1 GCA_003354145.1 Paracoccaceae bacterium | reverse complement strand
TTGCCAATTTTGTTGATTTCAGCGACCAAAACTGAAGAAAATCTAATGCCGCTGCCTGTCGACACCAGCCGTATACCCAACGATCACCTGCAATATGCAATTACGTGGTTTTCGCTTGCCCTGATCTGGGCCACTATGACCGCCTATTTTATGTGGCGCACCCGCGTCCAACCCAAAGGCCAAGAGACATGAAATACATCTCAACCCGATCAGGCGCCCCCGCCCTGAACTTTGAAGATGCAATGCTGACCGGCCTTGCGCGCGATGGAGGGCTTTATGTGCCGGAAACCATCCCGCAAATCAGCCATGCTGAAATTGCCGCCATGTCCGGGTTAAGTTACGAGGAAACCGCCTATCGCGTCATGCGCCCGTTCATTGGTGATACGTTCTCGGATGACGGATTTCGCGACATCATAAACCGTGCGTATGGCGGATTTGACCACGCCGCCCGCGCGCCTTTGGTGCAATTGGAAAGCAATCACTTTCTGCTAGAGCTGTTTCACGGCCCGACGCTGGCGTTCAAAGACTTTGCCATGCAGTTGATTGGCCAGTTGTTTCAGGACGCTTTAGGGAGACGGGGTGAGCGGGTAACAATTGTTGGTGCGACATCGGGCGACACGGGTTCCGCCGCAATCGAAGCGTTCCGGGGGTTGGACAACGTTGATGTCTTTGTCATGTATCCGCACGGCCGCGTGTCCGAAGTTCAACGCCGTCAGATGACCACGCCAACTGAATCCAATGTTCACGCATTGGCCGTGGATGGTGATTTTGATGACTGTCAGGCACTGCTCAAGGATATGTTCAACGACTTTGAATTTCGCGACACTGTTAAATTGGCCGGAGTAAATTCGATCAACTGGGGCCGGGTGCTGGCACAGGTGGTGTATTACTTTACATCTGCCGTGTCGCTGGGTGCTCCGCACAGACCGGTTAGCTTTACGGTTCCTACCGGCAACTTTGGCGACATTTTTGCCGGCTACATTGCGCGCCGTATGGGTCTTCCGATTGAGCAGTTGGTCGTAGCGACCAACCAAAACGACATTCTGCATCGTTGTATCAGCGGGCAGGGCTATCACGTTGGTGAGGTCCAACCATCGATCAGCCCGTCAATGGACATTCAGGTCAGCTCGAATTTCGAGCGGGTGCTGTTTGACGCTTATGACCGTGATGGTAAGGCGGTAGTGCAATTGATGGACGAATTGAAAACCGGCGGGTTCACGGTCAGTCAGGGTGCATTGCAGTATCTGCAACAGAATTTCGTCTCGGATCGGGTGTCTGAGGACCAGACGCGCGCCAGTATGTCTGAGACGCTGAAATCCAGCGGCGAGTTGCTTTGCCCGCATTCTGCAGTCGGTGTGAAAGTGGCGCAGGACAAGCGCGATCCAAATGTGCCGATGATTACGCTGGCCACGGCGCATCCGGCAAAATTCCCGGCTGCTGTTCAAGAAGCAACAGGCGTACATCCACCTCTTCCCCCGCGCATGTCTGATCTATATGACAGACCGGAACGGCTGACCCGGATCGCAAAAGACCTGGCAGCGATTGAAGATCATATCAAAGGGCAAATTGCCAAGTGACTGTACAACAACACCAACTGGCCAATGGCTTTCGCGTCGTTAGCGAAAACATGCCCGGACTGAAATCTGCGGCGATTGGCATCTGGATCACTGCCGGTGGTCGCCATGAACGAGTCGAGCAAAATGGCATCGCGCATTTTCTTGAGCATATGGCATTCAAAGGCACCAAAACCCGCAGTGCTCTGCAGATTGCCGAGGCGATCGAGGATGTGGGGGGCTATATCAACGCTTATACCAGCCGCGAGGTGACGGCCTATTACGCGCGCGTGCTGCAGAACGATGTGCCGCTGGCGATGGACGTGATTTCAGACATCGTGCTGAACCCGGTGTTTGACCCGACCGAGATCGAGGTTGAGCGCGGCGTGATCCTGCAGGAAATCGGTCAGGCACATGATACGCCAGATGACGTGATTTTTGACTGGTTGCAGGAAGAAAGCTATCGCGGTCAACCTCTGGGACGCACCATCTTGGGACCAACCGAACGGGTCAGCGCATTTTCGCGTGATGATTTAGCTGACTTTGTTGGCGAACATTATGGGCCTGGGCAAATGATATTGTCGGCGGCAGGCGCGGTGGACCACGATGTATTGGTGCGCACCGCCGAGGTTTTGTTTGGCCACCTGAAACCCAAACCCAACCGCGATATTTTGCCTGCGCAGTTTGTTGGTGGTGAAATGCGTCAAAGCAAGGTGCTTGAGCAGGCGCATTTTGCGCTGGCGATGGAAAGCCCGGGTTATCGTGATGACGCGATCTATACAGCGCAGATCTATGCCAGCGTTTTAGGTGGCGGCATGTCAAGCCGCCTGTTTCAGGAAGTACGGGAATCGCGCGGCCTGTGTTATACGATATTTGCCCAAACTGGGGCCTATGCCGATACTGGCATGACCACAATCTATGCAGGCACCAGCGCCGGCCAGATTGGCGAGTTGGCCAACATCACCATTGACGAAATGAAACGCGCCGCCAGCGATATGAACCCCGAAGAAGTGGCGCGTGCGCGTGCGCAGATGAAGGCGGGCATGTTGATGGGGTTGGAAAGTCCGTCAAACCGGGCCGAGCGACTGGCGAGGCTGGTGCAGATCTGGGACGAAGTACCACCGCTTGAGGAAACCGTGACGCGCATTGATGCGGTTACTACCGGTGATGTGCGCGATTTTGCCGAAACTATCGCAGCAACCGCACCAGCAGCTCTTGCGCTTTATGGTCCGATTGATGAAGCACCTTCATTGGGTAAACTGCAGGAGAGGCGCGCGGCCTGATTGTAACCTGATGCTGCTTACCAAACGCAAACTGAAGATCGAAACCGAGCGGCTGACTTTGCGTCCGCCGATCCATTCCGATTTTCGTACATGGGCCGCATTGCGTTTGGACAGTAAGGACTATCTGGCCCCGTGGGAGCCGATCTGGGCCAATGACCATCTGACGCGCAAGGCCTTTACCAACCGGGTGTATTGGGCGCAGCGATCCATTTCGAACGGATCAGCGGTACCTTTGTTTGTGTTTCGTCGTTCTGATCAGGTCCTGCTTGGGGCGATCACATTGGACAATATCCGCCGGGGGCCATCACAGGCGGGAACGCTGGGTTACTGGACGGGAGAGGTATTTGCTCGTCAGGGGTACATGCGCGAGGCAATTGGTTCAGTTCGACATTACGCATTTTCTCAGTTGGATCTCAGCCGACTAGAGGCCGCATGTTTGCCAGAAAACACCGCGTCGCGCGGTTTGCTGGAAAAATCCGGTTTCAAGTACGAAGGCGTTGCTCAATCCTATCTTCAGATAGACGGACGTTGGCGCACACATGTTCTTTATGCGGCTTTGCGCAGTGACCGGCGCGGAAAAACCGACGCCGGATAGGGGCCGCTCCTCCGCCCTGCGGGCGTCGTCGCGAATTGTCAGGTTTCGTCCAGAGCTGTTTCAGACAGGATGACCAGTGGGCGTTCAGTCGTCTCAGCCAGTGCAACGGCAAGTCCTGCTGCCCCGGACGGGGTGGTTGAAAACCCTGCGATTTCAGCCGCTACTACAGCAGATTTAGCCTGAGCCTCTGATATCGTCACAAACCGGTCAGCAGCATCTTGTAGGATATCAAACGCCAGCATCGAGGCGTCTTTGCAGTCCAGTCGACCCATATCCGATACCGGGCCGGTGACAGTGACCAGTTTTCCAGCGGCGACACTTTCGGCAATACAAGGCGCGGCCTCGGGTTCAACAATGATGATCTCGGGTTGTTCACGCCAGTTGAAGCGGATCATATAGGCAATGGCCGCGGCCAAACCACCAACTCCAGCCTGCAGATACACCTTTTGCGGCCATGCACCGTTTGCCTCAAATACAGCGCGTAATTCTTCGGCCATGACGGTGTAACCCTCCATCACCAAATGTGGGGCATGGGTGTATCCGGGCCATGATCCGTCAGCCAGATGGATGCCGTCGTTTTGATCTGCATCCGCCATGGCGGCAACAATGCTGGCCTCGTAAGTATCACCAGAGCGCACGACCTCGGTGCCTTTTGCCCGCAAGCGTTGGGCGAATTCTTCGGGTACCGGCGTGGCCAGATGCACCCGTGCACGGGCGCCAAAAAGTGCGGCACCGGTTGCAACGGCCATTCCGTGATTTCCGGCACTGGCACAGATGAATGTCAGGGATTTGGCCTTGTCCTGCACCCGTTCACTTAGCAAATCTGCTGAAGTCATCGGCGCGCCAACGGCCTCTTTGATCAATTGCCCGACCGCATAAATGCCACCCAGAGCCTTGAACGCGCCCAAACCCATGCGCGCACTTTCATCTTTGACAATAAACCGGCGGCCCTGAACTTTTGTCTCAACCAATGGTGTCGACGCATAGATAGAACATGCCTTCAGCAGCTCCAGGGGACGAGAGGGGTCAAACGTTGGTCTGTCTGTCATTTGCAGATAACACCTAAATAGTTAAACAGGATTTTGATTTTTGCATAGTTTCCAATCTCTGCCAAGCGGGCAGAGCTATGTTGACAGTTTCCGCGCGAACCGGCTCTGTAGAACGAAAACATGACAGGACCCGCTATGTCTGAGAACGATCTTTCCGATCTGACACTTAATGCCATACGGGCACGATATGCTGAATTGTCTGATGTTATCGTGCACACGCCGATGATTCGCGCCTCATCGCGTTTGTTTGACAAAGTATTTGGCGGCGAATTGTATCTGAAACTTGAATGTTTCCAGCACACCGGCACCTTCAAGGCGCGTGGGGCGTTATCGGTGGCCCGAACGATCCCAGAATCTGATCTGGCTCGGGGCATTACAGCAGCAAGTGCCGGAAACCACGCCATTGCAGCGGCCTGGGCGGCGCGTCATGTCGGGACCAATGCCAAGGTCGTCATGCAAACGACAGCCAATCCGTTTCGCGTAACGATGGCCAAGGCCGAAGGGGCTGAATTGATTATGCTGGAAGGCGGTGCCGCAGTCATTGGCGAGGCTCAGCGATTGGCGCGCGACGAAGGACGCACCTTTATTCACCCGTTTGAGGGGATCAACACTACCCTTGGTGCAGCTGGGGTTGGGGTGGAAATGATGCAATCAGTGCCCGATTTGGATGCAGTGGTCGTATCTGTTGGAGGGGGCGGGCTGATCAGTGGCGTGGCCTCTGCTGCAAAGCTGATAAACCCGGATTGCGCGGTTTATGGCGTAGAGCCCGCTGGTGCGGACTCAATGTCGCGCAGTCTGGCCATGGGTGCGCCCGTTACGCTTAGTTCCATCGACACAATTGCCGACAGCCTTGCGCCGCCGATGGCGCTGCCGTTTGGTTTCTCGGTTGTTCGGCGCTATGTGGATGACATTGTGACAATAACAGACGACGAAATTTGCGCCGGGATGGTGCTTGCGCAAGAACATTGCAAACTGGCCGTTGAGCCCGCGGCCGGGGCCGCACTGGCCGCAGCCGCGGGCCCGCTGCGCGCACGACTAAAGGGCAAGCGAATTGGTGTGCTGATTTGTGGGGCCAATATTGATCACTCTACATTCTGTCAATTACTGGCGCGTGGTGCGCCTGCTGTTGCGGCGCTGGTGGAGTAAGCCAAATATCAGTGGCTGATTTTTTGGGTAGGTTTGATATCATACTCCCATGCTTCGCTTTGTATCCTTTGTTGTTTTAATCCTTGCCAGCACCGTTCAGGCGCAGGATCGCCGCCCCAGCCATTGCATTGCAATTGCAGAGGCAACTCCGCGAGGTGAGTTTCTTTACAAAGCGGCCTGGAGCGACCCTGTTCCAGAATATACCGTCAGGCTAAGTTATATCGCACATGCGAGCTTTCTGTTGCAGACGCAGGGTGGGCTTAGCGCGATAACGGATTTCACCGGTTTTTTAGGCACTTCTGCAATGATTCCGGATGTGGTCACCATGAACCATGCCCACGAGACTCATTGGACAGCCTTTCCCGACCCGGCAATCCCTTATGCGTTGAACGGTTGGGGGCCATTTGGCGAGGGCATTGAGCATCATTTGGATCTGGGCGAGATGTTGGTGCGCAATGTGCCAACCGATATTCGATCAGATTTCAGCGGGATTGAAGAGAACGGCAATTCGATTTTTGTGTTCGAGGTGGCAGGGCTGTGTATTGGACATTTGGGGCATCTGCATCACATTCCCAACGATCAGCAATTTGCCGCACTTGGTCGGCTTGATGTCGTGATGGCCCCGGTGGACGGCGGCAATACGTTGCCATTGCCGGAAATGATATCTGTTTTGAAACGGCTGAAATCTTCGGTGGTCATTCCCATGCATTGGTTCAGCGGCTACACGCTTCAGGCATTTATGGCTGGTATGCAGGATGAATTCGCCATTGAAATACCTGGTACTTCGGACCTTGAGGTGTCACTGCGCAGCCTGCCATCTCGGCCAACGGTGGTGGTGTTACAGCCCCGGTTTCTGACGGATGAGGAATGAACCAGCTTGCGTTTCACCCACTCTCTGGGCCATGAAACGACATGTCTTTGAATCCAGCCGACGAAACCTTTGTTGCGCAATTGCGCGATGTTGTTCCTGCCGACGTTTTGCGCTCAATTGAGCCTCGCTATCTGGAAGAACCACGCGGACTTTATGCCGGGCATGCCGGAGTTCTGGCGCTGCCGCGAAACGTCGATGAAGTGGCGGCAGTGGTTAAGGCTGCTAACGCGGCAAGGGTCGGAATTGTTCCTTATGGTGGCGGCACCGGCCTTGTTGGCGGGCAGGTGGCCCCGGATGGGCCGCTGCCGCTGATCCTGTCGTTGGAACGAATGTCAGCCATTCGCGCAGTTTACCCGGATGAAAACGTGTTAGTGGCCGAGGCAGGTGCTATTCTGGCGGATGTTCAGGCAGTGGCTCAGGAACACGACCGGTTGTTCCCGCTGTCGCTGGCTTCGGAAGGGTCGGCGCGAATTGGCGGCAATCTGTCAACCAATGCAGGTGGTGTGAATGTGCTGCGCTATGGTAATACGCGCGATTTGTGTCTGGGCCTTGAGGCAGTGTTGCCGGATGGCCGGATTTGGAACGGTCTGTCGCGATTGCGCAAAGATAATACCGGGTATGATCTGAAAAACCTGCTTATCGGGGCCGAAGGAACATTGGGCATCATCACGGCGGCGGCGCTAAAACTGGCTCCTGTCCCGGCAGCTATGGGTACAGCGGTGATCGTTGTGCCGTCACCTCGGGCCGCGTTGGATCTATTGGGACTGGCGCAGGCTCAGATTGGCGACAGTATCAGCGCGTTTGAGCTGATTGACGGGCAGGGACTGGCGTTTTTGTCTGAAACCATGCCGCAGGTCCGCCAGCAATTTGAACAGCCACCTCAATGGTACGTGCTGATCGAGGTCGGTCTGGCCAAAGGGTTGGATCCAGAAACGGCTTTGGCTGATCTGTTTGAAGCGGCGCTTGAGACGGGTGTGGCCAGCGACGGGCTGATTGCGAAATCACAGGCGCAGCGGGCCGAGTTCTGGTCCGTGCGCGAACATATTCCACTGGCAAACCGGCGGGTTGGTGCCGTGGCCAGTCATGATGTTTCGATCCCGATCAGCCTTATTCCCGAATTTATCAAACGAGCCTCTGACATTGTGGCAGGCTTCGGAGATTTTCGGATAAACTGTTTTGGGCATCTTGGTGACGGCAACCTGCATTACAATATTTTCCCGGCGGCAGGACGCAGCCGAACGGACTATGGCAACAAAGGACGTGAAATTAAACGCGCGCTGCATGATCTGGTGAACGAAATGGGCGGATCGGTCAGTGCCGAACATGGCATAGGCCGCATGAAAGTTGATGATCTGGAACGCTATGGCGATCCGGTTGGGCTGGATGTCATGCGGGTGATTAAGACTGTGCTTGATCCAAACGGGATAATGAACCCCGGTGCAGTGCTGCGCGCGCGCCTTTAGTCGCCTTCATAGGCACATAGGGCGTGCACATCCATGCCCATACCTTCAAGCACTTTGCGCCCCCCAATATCGGGCAGGTCGATGACAAAGGCGCAAGAGATGATTTTGCCGCCCAGCCGCTCAACCAGCTTGATACCCGCAGCGGCTGTGCCTCCGGTGGCCAAAAGGTCATCAACCAACAGGATGACTTCGCCCGGTTGAATGGCGTCGTCATGGATTTCCATGATCGCTTGACCATATTCGAGCGTATACTCCTGACTGATCGTAGCACCCGGCAATTTGCCCTTTTTGCGGATTGGCACAAAGCCAACACTAAGTTGGTGAGCGATGGCACCCCCAAGGATAAAGCCGCGCGCCTCAAGGCCGACGACCTTGTCAATGCGCTCACCCGCATAGGGGTGCAGCATCTGGTCAATTGCCATGCGAAATCCACGTGCATCAGCAAACAATGTGGTAACGTCGCGAAACATGATGCCTTCATGCGGAAAGTCTACAATAGTACGGATATAGTCACGAACATCGCGGGATTTGGGCATCAGGCGGCTCCTGCCATTTGGGTCACACCGCTAGGTGTGTGACGGATAGGTCATTCGGTTGCAAGATCGTATCAGGTTGGTCGACGCAGGATCGCAGTTGCAAGTCCCATTCCGATCAAAGCAACTCCGCCAATGCGGGTCAACCCAGTGACAACTGATGGTCGACCGATGTTGCGACGCAATCGGTCTGCCAACAGGGCATAGGCCAATACGTTTAGGGCCGCCAGACCGACGAATGTTGCAATCAGTATGGCAAACTGCGGGGCCAAAGGTTGGCCTGGCGAAAGAAATTGCGGCACGAAGGCGATGAAAAAGGCGATGGATTTTGGGTTTAGGGCCGTTACGGCGGCAGCGTGACCAAAAACGCCGCGTGCTGTCACGTCGCGCCCAGTCGTGATCGTATCCAAACCACCTGACGGAGCACTACGCAGCAATTTGACACCAAGCCAAACCAGATAAGCCGCCCCAACCCATTTCAGCATCGTAAACAACGTAGCTGAGGCCATGACCAACGCACCCAAGCCTGCAAGCGAGGCCGTCATGGCAACCAGATCGCCAAGCGCGACTCCGGTGGCAGAAGCAAGCGCCACGCTGCGCCCTTTGGACAAAGCATAGCTAAGGACTAACAAGACGGTGGGGCCGGGGATCATTAGTAGGGCAATAGAGGCGGCTACGAAAGTGAGCCAGAGATCAAGAGGCATGAAATTTCCTTAGGGAAGAGGTGGTCAGATACTGTGTAAGGGACTGCGCGGAAAACCCCAAGTTCAAGTTTTTGACCTGCCTGAGGCCTGTGTTGCAGCGACCCGTTGAAACCACAGAACTTAGCGGTCATTGGCAGCAGGCGCATTAGTGGATATTCTGCTTTTAGCTAAGGCAAGTTGCGAGGGTGATTTGAAAAAGGTCATTGTTACCGGTACCAACGGAACTGGGAAAAGCCACCTCGCGGCGAGGTTAGCTTCGGTTCGACCAGAGGTTCCTGTTGTTTCATTCGATGCAATCAAACTCAGAACAAATTGGCAGCAGAGACCGCGTCCAGAAATAGCTTCCGCTTTGGCTGTCGAAATCGAGAAGAGCGCGTGGATACTTGAAGGCGGTCCCAGCCTTTTGTTTCAAGCAGTTGAGAAGGCTGATGCTCTGATTTGGTTGGACCCGCCAGAGTATGTGAGAGCATGGCAACTTGCGACACGCCCTTGGAAATTCCTTGGGAAAACGCGGCCAGAACTCCCAGATGGGAACGTCGATTGGCCATGGCAACAATACAAGTTTGCCATTCGTAGCCTCAAGAACAGATCGAAATTCCGCACCTACATTTCTGAAGTTTTTGAAAGTGCAGATGATATTGACAAGCGGCGATGTCGCAATAAACGAGACCGCAACTCGTTTATCAACCAGTGGGCAAATAACTCTGGCTAATCGCCATTAAGGGCTTAGAGCAGTCATCTGGCGATTTCAGTCAGATTGTGATTCTTAAATCTAACGAAGCCGTCATGGCAACCAGATCGCCAAGCGCGACACCGGTGGCAGAAGCAAGCGCCACGCTGCGCCCTTTGGACAAAGCATAGCTAAGGACTAACAAGACGGTGGGGCCGGGGATCATTAGTAGGACAATAGAGGCCGCTACGAAAGTGAGCCAGAGATCAAGAGGCATGAAATTTCCTTAGGGAAGAGGTGGTCAGATACTGTGTAAGGGACTGAGCGGAAAACCCCAAGTTCAAGTTTTTGACCTGCCTGAGGTCAGGATCAGCTATACCGGACAACGCCAAACGGCAACTGTGCAGGACGAAACAGACCTTCACCTCTTTCGGTTAGCGGACATTCATGCCCGTTATTGAGATTGAAGGCGTATCGCCCAAAGCACCGAAGCCAGCCCCGCACCTGACGCTGCAAGCATCAATATGTGAAGCACCAATCCGTCTCCACCTGGCGGTAGTATCAGACCGGTAAGCGTTGTCAGAACAGCCCCACCGGCAACGACCAATGCACCATTAAGACCGGCGGCACTGCCAGCAAGATTGGACCGCACCGACATAGCACTGGCATTGCTGCTTGGCATTGTGATGCCGTTGCCGAGACCAACAAAGATCGTGCTCCCAAAGAAAATGATCGGCGTCAGGTATCCTGCTGACATGGTGGCGAGGCCCACCCCAAGACCGGTGCAGGCAACCAGGCGACCCGCCAACATTACCGTAGTTGGTTCAAATCGTGGCGCGAAACGACCAGACAGGAAGCCTCCCAGCATGAAGCCCGCTGTGATCGTTCCGATGTAAAATCCCAGTTGGGCAGTGGTGACACCAAATTCGGATTTTGCAACCAATGGGGCACCTGTGAGGAAGATATAAAACGCCCCCGTCGAGAAAGCGCTACACAGCGAATACGCCCAAAACAGAGGTTCGCGGACGAGGGTTCGAACGCTTTCGGGTGATGCACCTGTTTGTTTTGGCTGGGCTGGCTTGGTCTCGTCCAGATCGATCCAACAAAGGAGCAACAGCAACAATCCTGAAACGGCGTAGAAATAAAAGTTTGCACGCCAGCCAAAGGCCGTGTCGAGCATCCCCCCAAGCGTTGGCCCTAACATCGGCGCAATAGCCATGGCCATGCTGATGTAGCCGATCAGACCAACTGCTTTGCGTTCCGATGTGGTGTCTCTGACAATCGCCAGCGATAGCGCATATCCAGAAATGATACTGCCCTGAAGCATCCGAAAAGTCAAAAACGTCCAGATATCCTGGGCGAGGGAACATGCCACAGACGCTATGGAAAACGAGGCGAGTGCGACCAAAAGAACCGGGCGCCTGCCAATGCGATCAGACAGGGGACCAACAACAAGTTGAATGATGGCCGTGACTGCAAGGTAGCCCGCGAACGAGAGGCTCACCGTGGCATAATCAGCATCCAGATCAATCGCAATGTTGGCAAGTGATGGCAGGAACATGTTGAGCGACAGCGTGGAAAATGCTGTGAGCAAGACAAGAGTTGCGAGATGAGGGCGCGTTTTAACTTGGATCATGGCGAAGATCTTTGGTCTAGAAACAAAAAAGCCCCCGAACTTTGTCGGGGGCGCATGGTAGGGAGTATGGAAACCCTTATCGGACCATGCACCTCTTGTTCGCCACGACCACAGTTGTCAGTTTCATTTTAGCTCTCCTGTTTAGCAAACCGTAGATGTCAAAATCCGGTTTGACAATGTACGGTTTCTACAAATGCTGCGACCTGAGTAATCACGTTGTTGGGCTCAGAGCAGTCTTCTGACGGTTTCAGTCAGATTGTGGATCCTAAATCTAACGAAGCCGTCATGGCGACCAAATCACCAAGCGCGACTCCGGCAGCCGACGCAAGGGCAACGCTACGCCCTTTGGACAATGCATAGCTCAGAACCAGAAGGACCGTGGGACCGGGGATCATCAACAGGGCGAAAGAGGCAGCTACAAATGTAAGCCAGAGATCAAAGGCCATGGGATTTCCTAAACGGTAATTTATTGGGAGAAATTGTAAAGCGCTTAGTTGAAAACCCCAAGGTCAGGCTTTGCAACCATCAGCCAGAAAATTATCATGAGGGCTGCAAAAGCGGGCCAGCCCAACGCAAACCAGATGTGATATGCACGTTTGGCCCCATCGGTAAGCTGCGCATTGTCCTGATCGGCCTTAGCCGCCAGATTGCGAATTCGGATTTGTAAATGAACCACTGGTGCCCAGCAGATAAAAGCGATGACATAAAGGAAATAAGCTGCGACCAGCCAGGGTTCAGTCAATGACCAGCCCTGAATGTAGATCAACCATAGCCCGGTGGCTGGCTGTAGTAAGCCCGCAGGTATCGTGAATAACCAGTCGGCCATCACGACTCCACCAGCGACCTTGGCAATGACCCGCGTGTCCTGATTGTGCATCGCCCAGACCATCTGAAACGCGGTGCCAATACCTGTCCCAAACAATACGGTCGAAGACAGGATATGCAGCCATTTTGCCGTCAAATAAGGGTCCATCAGCGCTCGTCCTCAAGTATGCCGTGCAGGGCGATCAATACCAACAATGGGATGTTTTTGAGCAACCCTCCCAGCGGTAATAGCCAAAGAACAGGCGCCAATAGTGAAAATACCACTGTATAGCCTGCAATCATTGCAGCCTGAACCCAAACCATTTTTCTAATGTGATAAGCACGCAAGAGGGCCAGTCCAATGGCGATGTCCACTAGTCCAGCCAGCCGGGCCAAGCTGATCAATGTGGCGTCGGAAAGTGAACTATTTTCTATCAAGGGTAGGAAATCAGCGGCAGGCAATGTCAGGCCAATAAGCCCGGAAAATAGCCACATAGCCGCCAGAACAATACGCAATACAGGACGCATCAGGTACAGGCGCGCGTGCCACAGGTCTTGTGTCCCGGCGGGTCGGGCTGCGTGAAACTCATCAAACCCACGAGGTCGCGAGGGTATTTCTGCAATCAATTGATCAGGTTGTGCAATTACCCCGGCATCCAGTTGCGCAACAGCGTCTTTTGATATGGGACCAAGGCGCAGGGCATCGCCAATACGGCCGATCAACTGCGCAGTGGGTATCGGCACATGCAGAACGCGCGCCTTGGGCAGCCCCAACCAGCTTCGAAGGCTGCTCAGCATACCCTGCTGCGTGATGGTTTCCGTGCCGCCTATCTCATATGAGCCGACCAATGAGGGATCGACAAGGCAATCACGGATCACCGACGTCAGATCATCCGCGTGGATCGGGTTGACCTGCTGCTGACCAGATCCGACACAGGGCAAACAAAACGGGAATGCGGCCAGTGATCGGGCCAGAGAACTGCCACCATAGGACGTTTCCGCCAGAACCATTCCGGCGCGCAGGATGATGATGGCGTTGTCCTGCGCAACTTGCTCCCCTTACGCCGGAAATGTGCAAAATCTGTTTGTGCATCATCTATTCCAACAGCAGACAAAAGCAGTCCGCGCGCCTTCGGCCCCATGGCTTGATAAAGCGCTTCCGGGGCTTTGATGTGAACGTTCTCAAACTGCTTGTCTGTTGCGCGTAACAATCCAGCGGCATTTATGACGTAATCTACATCCGCCAGATGTGGTTGCCAGAATTGCGCAACATGACAGGCTGGGGAATTCAGATCGGCCTTGAGAGTGGAAAACCCCATCTGCTTCAGTCGCGCTGTACGTCGGGCTGAGGCTATGACATCCCAACCTTCGCGCCGCAGAGAAAAAGCTATGTGCCGACCGATGAACCCGTTGGCACCCAGGATCAGAACTCTTGGTGGGGTCTCAGTTGTCGTAGCCGTACCTCGCTCATCCAGATATGGTTTTGTTTTTGCCCAAACCTGTCAAACTATGTACCAAGCAACGCGATAGGTTTTGGCGTAGTCTCAAACAACTTCCTCAGACCCGGGTCGATCGTAATGTGGGCGAAAACAATGCAGAATTGAATCGGCCACATACCATAAAAGGCTCGTAGTTGGGTTGTATCAAACCATTTTGGTTGCTCACAAAACGCGTCCGGCCACGGCGTCCAGTTTGGCGATGACTTCCGGGTCACGCGCGTCCGGCGCGGTTAAAATCGCATTCTCCAAAGCGCGGTCGCAGCCATGCGGGCAGGGCGCGCGGTCTGGTCCCAGCAGGGCAGGCAGGCGCGAAACAAGGGCGCGGCCTTTGTCGGCATTGCCGGTCAGGGTGGCAATGATCTGGGTGATATCAACGACACCGTGGTCGGGATGCCAACTGTCATAATCGGTGATCATCGCGATTGACGCGTAACATAATTCGGCCTCGCGGGCGAGCTTGGCCTCGGGCATGTTGGTCATGCCGATGACGTCACAACCCCAGCTGTCGCGGTACATTTTGGACTCGGCCACGGACGAGAATTGCAGCCCCTCCATTGCCAGATACGTCCCGCCCCGATGCACGGTAATCCCGGCGTCGTGCGCTGCTGACTCGCAGGCATCACCAAGGCGTGGACAAGTCGGATGGGCAACACTGACATGCGCGACGCAGCCGGTACCGAAAAAGCTCTTCTCACGGGCGAATGTGCGGTCAATGAACTGATCTACAACGACAAAATCACCGGGTGCCATGTGGTGGCGGAACGACCCACAGGCGCTGACGCTGATGACGTCTGTGATACCCAGTCGTTTTAGCGCATCAATATTGGCGCGGTAAGGTACGGTCGAGGGCGAATAGATATGACCCCGCCCGTGACGCGGCAAAAAGGCCATTTCGACACCGTTCAGCGTACCCGTCAGGATCGCGTCAGACGGGTCTCCCCACGGCGTTTCAACGGGCGTCCATCTGGCGTTTTCAAGCCCGTCAATTTCATAAAGACCCGAGCCACCGATGATGCCTATTTTAGTTTGTGTCATGTCTTCGCCCTTTGTGCTGCTGGTCGTAGAATAGCGGGGTCGATGGCGAAGGAAAGGGCTTACTCTCGTCTGATGATACCAGTGATGGCCGCGGCCCCCAGTGCGGTGATGATCCAACCAAATATGATCAGGGCCCAGCGCCCCCACCACAAATGATAGCCCACCGGCCCGCGTTCGGTTGACGGTGTCCATGCGGCCGTCTGGCTTAGATCAACGATGGGAATGACCAGATCGGCGGCCCATGCGTACCGATTGAACGTTTCCCAGTCCTTACCGGGGTCAGTTAGAGACCATGTTATGGCGGGGTTCTGTGTGTTGGCGACCTCTAGCCAGTCAGAAGATACCAGAACCGGGCCGGAATTTGGCACCATGCTGCCTTCATCCCACGCGAAATGCGCGGGAATAGTTGCTAATACAATCAAAAGGGCCAGCCATAACACTGATCTAAAGGGATAAAGCCCATACCCGACGATAGCTCGCAAAGGCCGATCCAATAAGGCAAACCCGACCCGTTTTAGATTGGCCTTAACACGTTCGACCCCTGTCTTTATGGTCCCATCAGGATTGATCAGAAGCTGTTTTCGTTCGTGTGTACGACCAATTTTCTCGGCCACATACGAAATTCGCAGCGCGTCGCGTTTGTGCCCTTGCTCGCGCAGGGTTTTTGCCAGCTGAACAAAGGGTTGTGGATAGAATTTTCCGTTCCAGATTGCGCCATTTTGCAACCATTCAAGCCGTTTTTCAGTATCGGTGAAGGTTGCAATGCGGTCATAGGTGAGCCCGTCAAGATTAAGCAGGCCGACTCCGTCTGGCCAACTGGCCAAGTCATCTACAAGATCGCGGACGTGGGCGCCTTCAAGGTCAACAGCACCGTTGTCCATTTTCACGTTTTGCCACAAAAAACTTTCTGTGACATTTACCCGAACAGCAGCGAGAGAGTTTTTTCCATTTCCCTCAAATCGCCCATCTGTGCAATCCAACTGCCCGCCGATCTCTGCCCCGCTCAGGTCGACGGTCCCGGTCGCGTGAAAGCCCTCGCGTAGAAAGACATCTTGCGCAACCTTGATACTTTGCCCATTCAGGGCTTCTTCCCCGTTTCCGTCAAAGTGTCCATCTGAGCAAGCGAACTGCCCGCCGATCTCGGCCGCGTTCAGATCGACGGTTCCGGTTGTGTGAAAGCCGTGGCTTAGATGGACACCTTGCGCAACCTTGACACTTTGCCCATTCAGGGCATTTCCCCCGTTTCCGTCAAAGTGCCCAGCTGAGCAAGCCAAAGGCCCGCGGATATTGGCCCCGCTCAAGTCGACGGTCCCGGTTGCGCGAAACCCATGGCTAAGAAAGACACCTTGCGCAACCTTGACACGTTGCCCATTCAAGGCATTTCCCCCTACCCCGTCAAAGCGTCCAGCCAAGCAAGCCAACTGCCCGCCGATCTCGGCCCCGCTCAGGTCGACGGTCCCGGTTGCGCGGAAGCCGTCGCTGAGAAAGACATCTTGCGCAACCTTGACACCCTGCCCATTCAGGGCCTTTTCCCCGTCTCTGTAAAAGTGCCCTGCTGAGCAATCCAACTGCCCGCCGATCTCGGCCCCGCTCAGATCGACGGTCCCGGTTGCGTGAAAGCCGTCGCGGAGTAAGACACCTTGCGCAACCTTGAGACCTTGAGCGAATAGGCCGGGCAGCTTGCTTCCGGACAAATTAAGGCTACCGAGATCGGTGGAAATCAATTGTGGCTTGGTTGTGAAATGACAATTTATCAGACTAGTAAAACCACGACCTTTGGCAAAGTCGAGGTTCAGTTCTCCAACAATCCAGCCTCCGATTAAGGACACGCCACGATCCGCCACACCGCAACTGTCGCTGCCGCCCACGATCAAAAGCCTTAGCAACGATGCGCGGATACGACGGGCGGCGGTGTTGGTGTCGGGGCGTTCGCCACCCTCAAGCTCGCAGACCTCGCCCGCGCGGCATGCCGCGATCAGCTTGGTTTCCGCTGTCGTTAGGGCATCCACGCCCGTCAAATTCTCAAAATCCGCAACCGTTTGAAGTACCATGCTAACTCCCTACCCGCTATAGGTGTGTTGCATAGGTGGCTGGTTCTTGCAAGCCATGCGTTTGGCGCATATCCGCTTCCCGCTTGGTGGGATGGATTTTCGGGGCGGTATACCCTATTCACGCGCAATGCAGCGCGTGCAGAACTTTTCTTAGGACATTATCTGATGACCCGATCCATAGTGGCGTCTTTCGCCAAACGAATTGTCATTCCTGATCTTCGGTGGATGCCCGATGATCGGCTGACCCCCACGCGACTGGGGATCGAGTTGCTGTCGGGGCTGACCGTGGCGCTGGCTCTTGTCCCCGAAGCAGTGGCGTTTGCCTTTGTTGCAGGCGTTCATCCGCTGGTCGGGTTGTACGCGGCGTTTCTGGTCGGGCTGATCACCGCACTGATTGGCGGACGACCGGGCATGATTTCAGGCGCAACCGGGGCGTTGGCCGTGGTTATGGTGGCGCTGGTGGCGCAGCACGGGGTTGAGTATCTGTTTGCCACCGTGGTGTTGATGGGCCTTTTGCAGATGTTTGCCGGGGCGATGCACTGGGGTCGGTTTATTCGGCTGGTGCCACATCCGGTAATGCTTGGCTTTGTGAACGGGCTGGCGATTGTGATTTTTCTGGCGCAGATGGGCCAGTTCAAGGTGCCCGGCAGCATGGAATCCTCGGGTCACGGGCTAAGCGGCGGTGAATGGCTGTCAGGTACGCCGCTGTATTTGATGCTAAGTCTGGTCGCGCTAACGATGGCCATTATCTGGGTGATGCCGCGTATTTCGCGTGTGGTTCCGGCGCCTTTGGTCGGGATCGGTATTGTCGCGGTTATTGTTATCGGGCTGGGGCTAGATGTGCCTCGGGTTGGTGATTTGGCCTCGATCAAAGGCGGATTGCCGGAATTTCATATTCCGACTGTGCCGCTGAACTGGGAAACACTGCAAATTATCCTGCCGTATTCGGTTATTCTGGCGGCGATTGGCCTGATCGAAAGCCTGCTAACGCTGAACCTTGTCGGGGAAATGACCAGCAAACGCGGTGGCGCATCGCAGGAATGTATCGCTCAGGGTGTTGCTAATACGGTTACCGGGTTCTTTGGTGGAATGGGTGGCTGTGCGATGATCGGTCAGTCGATGATTAACGTCAAATCCGGAGGACGGACACGTGTTGCGGGGATTGCTGCAGCGCTGTTCCTGTTGCTGTTTATTCTGGTGGCCTCGCCAGTGATTGAACTGATCCCATTGGCGGCTTTGGTTGGTGTTATGTTCATGGTGGTGATCGGGACTTTTGCATGGAACTCGCTTAAAATCATGCGCCGGGTGCCGTTGACGGATGCTTTTGTCATTGTGTTGGTGACTGTCGTCACTGTGATGGAAGATTTGGCCGTGGCTGTTGTTGTTGGTGTGATCGTGTCGGCCTTGGCCTATTCATGGAACAACGCGCGTCGTATTCACGCCAACATCGAAGAAACCGAAGATGGTGCGAAAATCTATCAAGTGCAGGGGCCGCTGTTCTTTGGTTCCAGCGAAGGTTTTGCCGAATTGTTTGATCCAGCAGGCGACCCGGATCGCGTGATCGTTGATTTTGCCGGAAGCCGTGTTGTTGACCAATCGGCGTTGCAGGCTATTGAGGCAGTTGCCTTGAAATATGAAACCCGCGGCAAGAGCATTCAGCTGCGCCACCTGAGCCGGGATTGCCACGAGTTGCTGAATCGCGCCGGTCATTTGATGATCGATAGCGATGATGACCCGGATTACGGGTTGGCAGTGAACTATTCGGTTAAAACAGGGATTTTAGGCTCGCACTGATATTAGGGGCGCAAGGTCGCTAAAGCCGAAAGATCGCCTGACAAAAGCGACTTTTCGGCGCGGACGATGTGCGTGGTGGGCCAATCCCACCATCTAAGGTGTTGTAGTCGTTCAATGTCTTGTGCTGAGAACCGATAGCGCAGAACCGTACCCGGATTGCCCGTGACGATGGCATAATCCGGGATCGTTCCACGCACCACAGATCCAGCTCCGATGATGACCCCGTTGCCAATGTTGGCGCCCGGCATAACCATGGCGCCATAACCCAGCCAAACGTCATGACCAATAATCGTGTCGCGTTTGTCTGGTTGATACCCATCCATCTGGTCGGGTTGGAAAATCGGGAACGGATAAGTCGTTAGCCCATCCATCGCGTGATTTGCAGAGCTGGTGATAAAGCGTACGCCATGAGCGATCTGACAAAACCGACCAATTCTTAACTTTTCCGCAGAGGCTGGAAACAGATAGGGAGCCAGCCGATTGGCCCAGTCCTCAGGCGGATCAAAATCAGACGCATAAGTATAATCCCCCACTTCAAACGCTGGATGGTCAATAGCCTGTGACAGAAACACGGTGCCTGCGTGTTCCGTTCCATCTGGCAGTGTCACCGGATAGCGTCTTTGGGGATCAGGCAAGGCCATCAGTCGTCCGGTCGCTTCAATTCGAATACCTCTTTGACATAGGTATAGTCTTTGTAGCCAAGCCGAGCCAAAGGTTGAAATGTGGTCACGTCAAACCGCCCGTCACGCAGGCAATTGTCGCGGATATGCACGCCAACGACCTCTCCCAGAACAAGGCGGTTGCAGGCTCCGGGAAGCTCGATGATTTGGGTCAGCGTGCATTCAAACGAAGCCGGCACCCCCGCCACGCGCGGGCAGTTGATTGATTCGCACTCGGTTGCTGTCAGGCCCGCATGGGCGAATTCATCAACATCTTTACCAAGCGATTCCGAGCTGGCGTTCATCGCACCCATTGCGGCGAACTCTACGATATTCACGCAAAACACCCCGGTTTCGCGGATATTGCTGACGCTGTCTTTGCTGTCGACCTGATCGCCTTTCACACCGGTTGACGAGAACATCACCTGTGGCGGCACATAGGCCACGGCATTAAAGAATGAATAGGGGCCAAGGTTGTTTACTCCATTTCCGTCGCGTGTCGA
>PIVL01000047.1 GCA_003354145.1 Paracoccaceae bacterium | reverse complement strand
CGCGTTGACGTCGCAAGCGAGCCCAAAGAGCAGATCGTCGAGGCCGAGCAACACCTTTACAAGCTGTCAGAACAGGGCCAGACCGAAAACGGGTTTCAATCCTTCCTCAGTGCGGTCACCGACGCGGTCAAGGTTGCCAACGCAGCCTATATGCGCGATGGCGGGATGTCCGGCGTGTCCACTGGTCTGATTGATATGGACAAAAAACTGGGCGGTCTGCACAAATCTGACCTGCTCATCCTGGCTGGCCGTCCGTCGATGGGCAAAACCTCTCTGGCCACCAATATCGCCTTTAACATTGCCAAAACCTACAAATACGGCACCCGCCCGGATGGCAACGAAGGTGCTGTGGATGGCGGCGTCGTCGGATTTTATTCGCTTGAAATGAGCGCCGAACAGCTGGCTGCCCGTATCCTCTCTGAGGCCTCCGAAGTGCCTTCTGAGCAAATCCGCCGCGGTGATTTGACCGAGGCCGAATTCCGCCGTTTTGTCGATGCCGCCAAAACGCTTGAGGCCTGCCCGCTTTATATAGACGACACGCCCGCCTTGCCGATCAGCCAGTTGGCGGCGCGGGCACGGCGACTGAAACGGACCCATGGACTGGACGTGCTGATCATTGACTATTTGCAGCTGGTCCGCCCGGCTTCGGCCAAAGACAGCCGGGTCAATGAGGTGTCGGAAATCACGCAAGGTTTGAAGGCCATCGCCAAAGAGCTGGAAATTCCGGTGATCGCGCTGTCACAGTTGTCACGGGCTGTGGAAAGCCGCGACGACAAACGCCCACAACTCAGCGATCTGCGCGAATCCGGCTCGATCGAGCAGGACGCGGATGTGGTGATGTTTGTGTACCGCGAGGAATATTATGCCGAGCGGGAAAAACCGTCTGAAGACAGGCTTGAAGAAATGGCCGCTTGGCAGGAAAGAATGGATCATTTGCACGGCAAGGCCGAAGTGATCGTTGGCAAGCAACGCCATGGTCCAATTGGCTCTATTGACCTGAGCTTTGAAGGTCAGTTCACCCGTTTTGGCAATATTGCCAAGCCGTGGCAGCAATCGGACGATCGCGAATTCTAAGCGTGATGTAAGACCGGACAGGTTACTTTCAGAACTTTCGCTGTTTCTTTACTGGGCGTCTTCCTTACTGGGCGTCGTCACTTTGTAACACTGCGGATACCGGTGCCAGTGCAACCCGCGCCGCCCGATCCTGCAAGGCCCAAAGCAGCAAGGTGCTGACCGTATCAGGGCGCACCCGACCCAGCATGATCACCCCTCCGTCCCGTCCCGCGCGAAATGCAGCCTGATCCAGAAACCGCCGCATGACCGCGCCGGATTGCCCAGCCCCATCGAAATCACGAAATACCAGACCTGCAGGAATGCCCGCACGCTCTGCCAGTTTATAAACCGTATTCAGCCCATTTTCCTGCAGGATAAGCCCATGGCCGGTGCCTTGGACAATGGCGCTGACCTGATCGGCAAGGCTGCGATTGCCCTGAACGCCACTTTCAGGCCCTTCCAGTACCGCAACCACCTCGGGCATTGCTGCAAAGCTCGCGGCTAGTGCAACTTCAGCGTCCTGCGCTGTTGCGCCAATGGGTAGGTTGATCAGGCTGACCACTTCGAAACCTGCCGCGCGGTGCCGGGCCATTTTTTCGGCTGCATCCGGTGCTGCCGGATCAACGGCCATCGTCAGAGGTTGCGGAAAATTCGCCAGCGCCTCGACTCCAATGGACTCGTCGTCGTCAATCAGGATGATCGCCATCATCGGCTTGTTGTCCGGGTTGCTGAACGGTTCGCTGTACAGAACGATAGGTGGCTCAATAGCTGCAGCAGGTGCTTCCTCCGGAGCAGTGCCGCGCTCTGTCAATGGAACAACACGCGTACCGATACCTGGACTTGCTGTGGCATCCTCATCAGATCCGGCCTGTGGCAACGCTGCAGTGCGTGAAGGCTCGCTTGCGGGCTCGCTGGTGCCGCCCGTAGGATCAGAGTTTTCCGGTTCTGGCGTATCAATGCCAAAACCTGACCCGGCCTCGGACACATTCGGAACAACAGGCTGCGCTGGATCGCTGGACAGTGCCACTTGTGTTTCATCCTGGGGTGTACTGGGTGCAGTTCCCGGAACCGATGGTGCAACCGGCGTGTCGCTGCTCACGCTTACTCCGGCACCCCTGTCACCATTCGCGGGATCGCTCAGCGCCGCTGAATCGCTGCCGATTTCGGGTTGGGTCAAAGATGTCTGCCCGACAGAACCAAGATCATCCGGTGCTGCCTGCTCCTGCCCCGGTGTCCCCGGTGCTGTCCCCGCCACCGGAGGCACTGTCGCGGTACCGGTTTCAGCACGGCTGCTGTCGCCATCTTCAAGCCCACTGAGCGTAGAATCGCCGCCCACGACCGGGCGCCTGCCGGAATCCGTGTCGGCGCCATCCATAGAGGCCAGATCACCCGAAGAACTGCTGGCACCCGGAACTGTCGGAGCTGCGTTTACCAGATCCGCATCCACTCCGGTGCGTTCCACGCCGCTTTCTGCTTCCTGATCGGTAGACTGACTGGCGCTCCCGGGCGTGCTGCTGTTCACATCCGGACCAGACGGCAAAGGCGACAACAGGGAAATCACAGCCGCAATCGCAGCAACCACAATGGTTCCCCAAAGAATCCCCAACAAAAATCCACGCATCTTCGCCCAAACCTCTCTTCGATGCCCACGATATGGGCAATAATTTAGCCAAAAGCCCGTTTACGCGGCTTTACCTGTGGCTCTTTGGATTAAACCATGCGCTCTTGACGCCGTGCTGCAACCCTGAACAAATATGTTGCGACTACTAATATGCGACCATGGCCCTTGTCTCCACCCTAAAGTACTTGTCTCCACCGGAAAGTAACCAAAAATCCAATGCTGCTGCTGATAGATAACTATGACTCGTTCACCTATAACCTCGTCCATTACCTTGGAGAACTGGGGGCAGACGTGGTCGTGCAGCGCAATGATGCGCTGGATGTCCAACAGGCGATGGCGATGAACCCCGCTGCAATCGTGCTTTCACCCGGCCCCTGTGACCCGGATCAGGCTGGTATTTGTCTGGCACTGACCGCCGCCGCCGCTGAAACCAGAACGCCCCTGTTGGGCGTTTGCCTTGGGCATCAGACCATTGGGCAGGCCTTTGGCGGCAAAGTTATTCGCTGCCACGAGATTGTGCATGGCAAATTGGGGCAGATGCAGCACACGGGCACCGGTCTGTTTGCCGACCTGCCAACGCCATTTAACGCCACCCGCTATCATTCATTGATCGTTGAGCGCGCCAGCCTGCCCGATTGCCTGACGGTGACCGCAGAACTGGATGATGGCACTATCATGGGCTTGCAACACCGCGAATTGCCAATCCACGGCATTCAGTTTCACCCTGAATCCATCGCGTCCGAGCACGGTCACGCCCTGTTACAAAATTTTCTGAATGAAATGAAAGTATCTGCATGAGTGATGCGCTAAAATCCCTGATCGGATCAGCTGCCGAACGTCCATTGTCACGATCCGAGGCCGAACAGGCCTTTGGTATCCTGTTTGAGGGCGAAGCAACGCCAAGCCAGATAGGCGGCCTGCTGATGGCCCTGCGCACGCGTGGCGAAACGGTTGACGAATATGCCGCTGCGGCCGCCGTGATGCGCGCCAAATGCGTGCCGGTAAAGGCACCTGAAGGTGCAATGGACATTGTCGGTACTGGTGGCGATGGCAAGGGTACCCTGAACATTTCGACTGCTACGGCCTTTGTCGTGGCAGGAGCCGGCGTTATCGTGGCCAAGCATGGCAATCGAAACCTGTCGTCAAAATCCGGCGCGGCTGACGCACTTGGGCAAATGGGAATCAACGTGATGGTCGGCCCGCAAGTGGTTGAAAAGGCTTTGAATGAGGTTGGCATTGGCTTTATGATGGCCCCCATGCACCACCCGGCAACCGCCCACGTCATGCCAACCCGAAGCGAACTTGGCACGCGGACGATTTTCAACATTCTTGGCCCGCTCACCAATCCCGCCAGTGTCAAACGTCAATTGACCGGAGCATTCTCCCGTGACCTGATCCGTCCGATGGCAGAAACTTTGCAAACGCTTGGCTCGGACAAGGCGTGGCTTGTCCACGGCAGCGATGGCACAGACGAGCTGACGATTACCGGGGTAAGCTGGGTTGCCGCCTTGGCAGATGATCAAATCACCGAGATCGAAATACATCCTGAAGATGCCGGCCTTCCGGTGCATCCGTTTGACGATATTGTCGGCGGCACACCTGAGGAAAACGCGATTGCTTTCAACGCCTTGCTGGACGGAGCGAAATCTGCCTACCGTGATGCTGTGCTCTTGAACAGTGCTGCCGCACTGGTTCTGGCCGATATTGCCTCAGATCTGCACGAAGGCGTTGCGCGCGCTGCACAAAGCATCGATAGTGGCGCCGCTCGCGACAAGATCGATGCCGTCGCGCGTATTACCCAAGGTGCCACATGACCCAAACCATCCTTGACAAGATCAAAGCCTATAAGCTCAAAGAGGTCGCCTCTGACAAGGTTGCAAAACCCCTCTCGGATGTCGAAGCCGAAGCCCGCGAAGCCTCGCCAGTGCGTGGTTTCTCCAAAGCGTTGCGAAATGCCAGTCAATCAGGATATGGCCTTATCGCCGAAATCAAAAAGGCAAGCCCGTCCAAAGGCCTGATCCGTCCGGACTTTGACCCGCCCGAACTGGCCCGTGCCTATGAAGAAGGCGGTGCCGCCTGTCTGTCGGTACTAACCGACGCGCCTAGCTTTCAGGGAGCCAAATCCTATCTCGTTGAGGCGCGTGCCGCTTGTAGCCTACCGGTTTTGCGCAAAGATTTCATGTATGACACCTATCAGATCGCCGAGGCGCGCAGCATGGGGGCGGATTGTATCCTGCTTATTATGGCAACGCTGTCAGACGATCAGGCCAGCGAACTTGAAGAAGCTGCTTTAGGCTGGGAAATGGACGTGCTGGTTGAGGTGCATAATGAGGCCGAACTAGAGCGGGCAGCTGTCCTTGAAAGCACGCTGATTGGGATCAACAACCGCAATCTCAATACGTTTGAAACCTCGTTGGATGTCACTAAACGGCTTAGCAAAATGGTGGCCCAAGATTCCACCATTGTTTGCGAAAGCGGGCTGAACACAGCTGCAGATCTGGCAGAAATGGCGCGCTATGGTGCGCGAGCGTTCCTGATAGGCGAAAGCCTGATGCGACAAGACGATGTTGCAGCGGCGACCCGGGCTTTGCTGGACAAACCACTGATGCCGGGATTGATGTAATGCCGCTTTCGCATTTTGACGCGCAGGGTGATGCGCATATGGTGGATGTGTCTGACAAGGACATAACCGCGCGTGTCGCTGTCGCTGCTGGTCACATTAAGATGGCACAAGAAACCTTTGATATCATTAGTGAAGGTCGTGCCAAAAAAGGCGATGTTCTGGGCGTTGCGCGCCTTGCTGGTATCATGGGTGCCAAGAAAACCCCCGATCTGATCCCGCTTTGTCACCCGCTGCCCGTGACCAAAGTCGCTGTAGACCTGACGCTTGATCCGGATTTGCCCGGTGTTCAAATCACCGCCACCGTCAAGACCACTGGCCAGACCGGAGTCGAGATGGAAGCGCTAAGTGCGGTTAGCATTGCCGCTCTGACGGTTTATGACATGACCAAAGCCGTGGACAAAGCCATGCAAATAGGTGGCATACACGTCGTTTTGAAAGATGGCGGAAAATCAGGACGTTACGAGGCACCATGATATCAGTCGAACAAGCCCAGGCCCATCTGTTCAATCTGGTCGACCCACTCTCATCTGAAACTGTTCCGTTAATCCATGCAGCAGGTCGTGTGCTGGCAAAAGACGTTGTCGCCATGCGCGATCAGCCGCCCTTTGCCGCGTCGTCAATGGACGGTTATGCCCTTAAATCGGCCGAGGTCGAGCAGCACGCAATGTTCAAAGTCGTCGGCGAGGCCGCCGCAGGGCATGCGTACATCGGGCGCGTTGGCCCAGGGCAAGCTGTCCGCATTTTCACCGGGGCACCGGTTCCGGAAGATACTGATTTCATTGTGATTCAGGAGAACACTCAACAAACCGGTGATGTCATGACCATCACCGAACCACCGGGGGATCACGACAATATCCGTCCGGCTGGTGGCGATTTCAGCATCGGTACAACGTTGAGTGCTCCGCGCATTCTGACGCCACAGGATGTGGCCCTTATGGCCTCGATGAACGTGCCAAAAGTATCAGTGATACGCAAACCGGTGGTTGCACTGATCTCGACAGGGGACGAGCTGGTGATGCCGGGCGAAACGCCGGGGCCGGATCAGATTATTGCGTCAAATACTTTTGGTCTTAAGGCGATGCTGGAGTCCAAAGGTGCAATTGCCCGACTGCTACCGATTGCGCGCGACACCGTTTCATCCTTGCGCACAGCATTTGCGATGGCTGCGGGGGCTGATCTTGTGATCACCATCGGTGGCGCGTCAGTTGGCGATCATGATCTGGTTGGCCAAGTCGCTGGCGATTTGGGCATGGACCGCGTGTTTTACAAAGTGGCCATGCGCCCAGGCAAGCCATTGATGGCCGGTAAGTTGAATGGGTCTGCGATGGTTGGATTGCCAGGTAATCCTGTTTCTGCAATGGTTTGCGGCTACTTGTTCATCTTGCCGATGATCCGCGCCATGCAGGGATTGGGATCAGAGCTACAACCCCTGCAGCAGGCGACATTGGCCGCTGATCTGGATCAGAACGGACCACGTCAACACTATATGCGCGCTGTAATCGAAAACGGCGCGGTCACTGTTTTTGACAACCAGGACAGCTCATTATTGACGGTTTTGGCACAAGCGAATGCTCTTTTAGTGCGTCCTCCAAATGATCCGAAACGCGCTAAGGGTGATCTGGTCAGTTATCTCAAATTGTAGACAACCTCTGTAACAGCGTTGACACAAAACAAGAACATGCGTAGAACAAACGGGAACGCAGGTGATTGAGGGATGACCAATGTTGACCAAGAAGCAACTGGATTTGTTGGAATTTATTCAAAAACGGGTGAAACGCGACGGGGTACCGCCCAGTTTCGACGAAATGAAAGTTGCGTTGGATTTACGCAGCAAGTCGGGCATTCATCGCCTGATCACTGCTTTGGAAGAACGCGGCTTTATCCGGCGGCTGGCACATCGCGCCCGCGCCATCGAAATTGTACGCCTGCCCGAAAGCCTTGGGGGCGAACCATCAACAGGATTCGTTCCGCGCGTAATCGAGGGCGATCGCCCTGCCGCAATCCCTTTAAAGGCAGAACCGGTGACCATTCAGGCCGTTGAACTGCCGGTGATGGGTCGCATTGCGGCCGGTGTCCCGATTGAGGCGATCAGTCAGGTGTCGCATCAAGTCGCCGTGCCTGCGCAGATGCTGTCGTCTTCGGGGGAACATTACGCGCTTGAAGTCAAAGGCGACTCGATGATCGATGCCGGAATCAATGATGGTGACGTCGTGGTGATCCGGGAAACCTCGGTGGCCGATAGCGGAGACATCGTTGTCGCACTGGTCAAAGATCACGAGGCGACGCTGAAACGTCTTATGCGACGGGGTAGTGCCATTGCGCTTGAGGCTGCGAACCCAGCCTATGAAACGCGGGTTTATCCGCAAGAGCAGGTCAAAGTTCAGGGCCGCCTTGTTGGTCTGATCCGCACTTATTGATCCGACAACACCTTTGATTTGCGGCGTCGGGTTGGCTGGGTGTTCCAAATTCTATTGCCTGACACAGAACGGGCGGTGATTATCTGACCATCGCGAAGCGCCAGGCTCCCGGTCTGGCGTAATCGTTTGGGGTCATAAAGATCGCAGGGTCCATTCAGTTCAAGCTCGACCGCCGAAATCACCAGCTGCCCCGGTTTGCAGTCGCGAAACCCCGCCGCTACGCGTTTTCCAGTCAGATGTACGATTTCGCCAGATTCCATTTCGATTATCCGGGTTTTGTCTTCACTTTCTGGCCAACGCTGAGCGGCCGTATCCTGCCGCACCCCATCGCCATCGTTCTCAAGCCAGACCCTGGCGACAAAACCACTGCCTTTGGGTTTGCTGAGCGCGCGGCCCTGTTCGGTCAGAACACCAACCAGACCTCCGGAATCAGCGATCAGTACCGCAGGACGATCAGCCCCGGACCATAACCAGAAAGCCACCAATGCGGGCACAAATCCTACCCAGCGCGCCCGACCTTGCCATATTATCACCCACAGCAATCCCAGCGCCAAAACCGGCAAGACCCATGGCCCCGGGCTGACCACATGACGCTGCGCGCCCTCCATCCCCGCAACCCAATGCGCCACGCCCAATATCCATCGCAACCCCAGCCCCATGGCCTGCAAGGGCAACGCCTCAAGGCCAAAGGGCGCAAGACAGGCGGCCACAACCGCTGCCGGAATTACGAGTATACCCATCAAAGGCACCGATAGCAGATTGGCGATCAACCCGTATTGCGACAGCGTGTTAAAATGCGCCGCCCCCACCGGAGCCGTGGCAGCCCCCGCCACTGCCGAAGATATCACCACGCCCAGCACAGATTTCAGCCAGCCGGGGCCCAGATTGACACGGCCGTCGCGCAACAAGCCAAACACAGCAACCAAGGCGGTTGTTGCAGCGAAAGACATCTGAAAGCCGGGGCCCAGTAACGCTTCGGGTCGTAAGGTCAACACAATCAACGCCGCCATCGCCACTGCACGCAACGACAATGCCCGCCGGTCTACCAATACCGCACATAACACAACGGCAACCATGACAAAGGCACGCTCTGTTGCGACGTTGCCGCCTGACAAGGCCAGATAACCGGCTGCTGTTATCAGCGCCCCGATTGCCGCGATTTTCTTGACTGGAATGCGCAACCCAACTGCAGGGGCAATCACCAAAATCAGACGCAAAAGCCCGAACACAAAGCCCGCCAGCAGCCCCATATGCAACCCGGAAATGGCCAGCAAATGCGCCAGATTGCTGGCCCGTAGCGCCTTAAGCGCATTCAGGCTCATCGCGCTGCGGTCTCCGGTCGTGACTGCGGCTGCGAATCCACCAATATCGCCGGGTAGTATTTGTTGGATCCGTGCCGAGATAGACATGCGCTGCGAAAACACACGCAAACCCGCGATCCCATCTATTGAGGGTGCAACTGTCAGCACCGGGTTGCGGGTATAGCCCACCGCTCCAAGCTCTTGAAACCATGCATATTGTCGAAAATCAAAACCACCCGGCTCGACCGGTCCCTGAGGCGGTGACAGATGCCCGGTGGTCATAACCCTTTGTCCCGGCGCCAGCGTCGCCGGTGCGCCGTGCAATGACAACCGTACACGATCCGGAGTGCGGCTGGGGCGGACATCTCGCATAACTACCCGGTCCAAAGTCATCCGCACCGCGTCCGAAGCAGACCGGTCCAGCGCCACAATGCGCCCCTCAACGGGGCCGTAATATCGCCAACTCAACACCGGAGCAGAGACGCTGTGGGCGCGTAATCCGGCAAGGCCAAAGCCCGCCGCCAGCAACGTAATGGCCCAGCCAAGCGCCGCCCAGCCCCCTGGCCAACGCAATGCCGCCGCCGCACTGATGGCCCCTGCCCCCAGTGTAACGCTGTAAACCTGCCAACCCGGTTCGGATCGCAACAGAAAGTACCATCCAATGCCGCCAGCCAGACAGACTGGCGACCATGCGAACAAATGCCCGCGCTGCTCAAGCAACACACGATCTATGGCTGCGATGACACCGATGCTTGCTCCCTGCCGTCCGGCTCGCTAAAACGTGCCAAATCCTATCCCCCACATGGTTACCAAAAGGTAAATCCTCATGCCTGACGCTGTTGTCACTCGTTTTGCCCCGTCTCCCACTGGTTTTCTGCATATCGGCGGCGCCCGCACGGCGCTTTTCAACTGGCTTTATGCCCGTGGCAGGGGTGGTAAATTCCTGCTGCGGATCGAAGACACGGATCGCAATCGCTCCACTCCCGAGGCAACGGCGGCGATTCTTGAGGGTATGGCGTGGCTGGGGATGGACCATGATGGTGATGTCATCAGTCAGTTTGACGGCGCGGATCGTCACGCCGAGGTGGCGCATCATCTTTTAGCCGAAGGCAAAGCCTATAAGTGTTTCTCGACCCAGGAGGAAATTGCCGAATTTCGCGATGCCGCGCGTGCCGAAGGGCGCAGCACCTTGTTTCGCTCACCCTGGCGCGACACTGAATCTTCGACGCCTCCGGACGCACCGTATGTGATCCGCATCAAAGCGCCACAGGACGGAGAGACCATCATTCGCGATCAGGTGCAGGGTGATGTGACAATCAGTAACAGCCAACTGGATGATATGGTGCTGCTGCGCAGCGATGGCACGCCGGTTTATATGTTGGCCGTTGTGGTGGATGACCATGATATGGGCGTGACCCACGTCATCCGTGGCGATGACCATTTGAACAACGCCGCGCGGCAAATGACGATCTATCAGGCCATGGGCTGGAACATCCCGATTTGGGCGCATATTCCCCTGATTCATGGGCCGGACGGCAAAAAGCTTAGCAAACGGCATGGCGCGTTGGGTGCGCAGGAATATCAGGCGATGGGCTATCCTGCATCGGGTATGCGCAATTATCTGACACGTCTGGGCTGGTCCCATGGCAATGACGAATTTTTCACCGATGAGCAGGCACTTGACTGGTTCGGTCTGGATGGAATCGGCAAAAGTCCGGCGCGGTTCGATTTGAAAAAGCTGGAAAACCTGTGTGGACAGCACATTGCGATCACGGATGACGCTGCATTGCGGCATGAAATCGTGAATTACCTCGCGGCAGCTAACTTGCCTGCATTGTCATCGGATCAGGAAGAGGCAATCGAGCGTGCGATGTATTGCCTCAAAGAGCGGGCTAAAACATTACCGGAACTAGTTGAAAAGGCTCATTTTGCGTTGATTTCACGCCCTGTGAGGCAAGACGAGAAATCCACAAAATCGCTTGATGATGTATCCCGTCGTATACTGTCGGAATTGACGCCGCAGTTGCAAAATGTTAAGTGGTCCCGTGATGAACTGGAGGAGGTTCTGGGGGCCTTTGCGCAAGCACAGGATACCAAGTTCGGCAAACTGGCCGGACCGCTGCGGGCCGCTTTGGCTGGCCGGGCAGTGACACCTTCGGTCTACGATATGATGCTGGTACTGGGGCGCGATGAAACGCTGGCCCGGCTGGCAGACACAGCAGGCTGAGCCCGATATTCATAATTGGGTAACATTGCACAGATACGACCGACCCAATGAGGGCGCTTTTCGGCTGCCATCCAACAGGATGGTGCAAGAAACGACTGCAACGGTCGGGCATGAGGAAGGGACAAATATGACAGATAACAAAAAAACCGCGACACTAAACCTGAATGGCGAATCCTACGAGTTACCGATTTTTTCCCCGACGACCGGACCGGACGTTGTTGATATCCGAAATCTTTATGCACAAGCCGGTGTGTTCACTTATGATCCGGGATTTACATCAACTGCAAGTTGCGACAGCACAATAACTTTTATTGATGGTAACAAAGGTGAATTGCTGCACCGGGGCTATCCCATCGATCAGTTGGCCGGGAAATCGCATTATCTCGAAGTCTGTTATCTGCTGCTATACGGTGAACTTCCTTCTGCCGACCAGCTTGAAGATTTTGAAACACGTGTTACGCGTCACACAATGTTGCACGAACAGATGCACAATCTGTTCCGGGGCTTCCGCCGTGATGCGCCGCCGATGGCAATTATGGTTGGCGTGGTTGGCGCATTGTCGGCGTTTTACCATGACAGCACTGACATCACTGATCCCTGGCAACGTGAGGTCGCTTCGATCCGTCTGATCGCCAAGATGCCGACAATTGCGGCGATGGCGTTTAAATACACCATTGGTCAGCCCTTTGTTTCGCCACGCAATGATCTGGATTATGCGTCCAACTTCCTGCGCATGTGTTTCGCGGTTCCGGCCGAAGATTACGAAGTGAACCCGATTCTGGCCCGCGCCATGGACCGGATTTTCACGCTGCATGCAGATCACGAACAAAACGCCTCGACCTCGACTGTACGTTTGGCATCATCTTCGGGTGCCAACCCGTTTGCGTGTATCGCAGCTGGCATTGCCTGTCTGTGGGGGCCTGCACATGGGGGCGCCAATCAGGCATGTCTGGAAATGCTGAACGAAATTGGCACGGTCGACCGGATCCCTGAATTTATCGCACGTGCCAAGGACAAGGAAGATCCGTTCCGTCTGATGGGCTTTGGTCACCGGGTTTACAAAAACTTTGACCCACGCGCCAAGGTGATGAAGCAGTCGGCAGACGAAGTTCTGGAACTGCTGGGTGTGGATCACAATCCGATCCTGCAGGTCGCCAAAGAGCTTGAGAGACAGGCGCTGGCTGATCCGTATTTTGCCGAGAAAAAGCTGTTTCCGAATGTGGATTTCTATTCGGGTATCATTCTTGAAGCGATGGGCTTTCCCACGTCGATGTTCACAGCAATCTTTGCCACGGCCCGCACCGTAGGCTGGATTTCGCAGTGGAAGGAAATGATCGCTGATCCACAAAATAAGATCGGCCGCCCGCGGCAGTTGTATTTGGGCGAAACAACGCGAGATTATGTGGATATTGAAAACCGCTAATTCAAATTCCGCCTGAAAAACAAGCGCCTCGTTCCAAATCAGGGACGGGGCGTTTTTAATTGCTGATCAATGCGTGTGTTACAACTTGATTAGATTTGATTAAGAAACAGTTAATAGAAATATTTTGACAATAGTGTCCAAACTATGACCAATTAGAGGAAACTATTAATTGGGATAACTTACCATGCTTGTTGCAATAGCTGCTTTTGCCTTTATGGCTGTGATCATTGCCGTGAATGACGATGATGATGACGATACATCTGATAACGCTACAACGGACAAGCCCACCCAAGGGGATGATCTGCTGATAGAAACTGACGAAGCCGATTCCGTTTTTGCCCTCGGTGGTAACGACTGGGTCGAAGGTTTGGGGGGCGATGATCGCTTGTTCGGGAACGAAGGCAATGACGTGCTTTGGGGTGACGACGGTGACGATTTGCTTCGTGGAAGCTCTGGCGATGACCTCTTGGTGGGTGGCCTTGATAACGATACTTTGTATGGCGATACTGGCGAAGATACATTGCTCGGCGGAGACGGTGATGATCTACTTGAAGGCGGTATGAACTCAGATATCTTTGTCGGCGGGACAGGAAGCGACACGATCGATGGCGGGCATGGTGATGATCACTTATATGGCGGCTCAGTCGAAGTCCTGGATAACGACGAGGTAATCTATTGGGATGACCAGGAAACTGACCATCTGACAGGTGGTGACGGAGACGATTTTTTACTGATCAATAATGGAGATATTGCCACGGGAGGGGCTGGCAATGACACCTTTGTTTTGCTTGATGGTGTTATTGAGACAACGTCAGACTTAAGTGACTTTGATACCACTGAAGACGAACTAGTTTACGCGTATGATGCACAACAAGGCGTTCCAACTCTCGAACTGATTAACGACATAGACGCAAACCAACAAACATTACTTGTGAATGGCACACCTATTTCAGTGATGCCGTATTCGGGCCTAACTGTTGATGATGTTGTGTTGATAGCGGCTGATACATACTAATAAGTTCGGCTCAACTTCACTCATCGCGTCACCGATAATATCTGCCCTCTAACGCCCCTCGTATTTCGCGGGGCGTTTTTCCATGAATGCGACAACGCCTTCCTGAAAATCGCGAGTTTTGCCACATTGGCCCTGCAAATGCGCCTCAAGGTTCAACTGATCCTCCAGCGTGTTGCCATAAGTGCCACGAATTGAATCCTTGACCGCGCGATACGCCACTGTTGGGCCTGCTGCCAGATGTGCCGCGCGTTTGCGCCAATGCACGTCAAACGCATCATCCTCGACCGCTTCCCAGATCATGCCCATTTTGTCGGCCTGCCGCGCGCTGATCCGGTCTGCGAACAAGGCCGTGCCCATCGCTTTGGCCATGCCCATCTGCCGCGGCAGGAACCAGGTTCCACCGGCGTCCGGCATCAGGCCGATCCGGGTAAAGGCCTGCATGAAATAGGCTGAATCCGTGGCAATCACCACATCCGCAGCCAGCGCCAGATTGGCCCCTGCCCCGGCTGCTGGTCCATTGACGGCTGCAATTGTTGGTACCGGACAATTATAAATCGCCTCGAGCATTGGCATATATTCGTCACGCAGCGTGCGTTCGAGATCAAGTTTGGTCGGATCACCTCCATCGCCAAGATCCTGCCCGGTGCAGAACGCCCCGCCCGCGCCGGTCATCACAATAACTTTCGCTGTTTCGGCGGCCTCTTTCATCGCATAGGTAATTTCGGCCCGCATTTGCGCTGTCAGAGAGTTCATTTTGTCGGGCCGGTTCAGCGTCAAAATGCCTACACCGTCAGTGATATCCAGAGTTATTGCTTGATAGTCCATGCCAACCTCATCGCGTTAATATTTGCGCCAATCTTGCGCAGAGTGTGAGCCAAGAAAAGAGGGACCATACGTCACTCATCCATTATTTGACGCAGCCGTTCTTGTTCTTCATCACTTAATACAGGGTCTTGCGCCACAGTTGCACGGGATCGACCCCGGACGTAAAGCCAGCCCATAAGGGCAGCCAGCAACAACATTAACGGGCCCGCCGCCCATAGCAGCGCATTACCGCCCCGCGCGTTGGGCTGCATCAACACCACTTCTCCATAGCGCTCCACGAAAAACGCTTTGACCTCATCGTTACTCTTGCCTTCGCTTAGCAATTCACGCACCATTTTTCGCGCATCCGAGGCCCATGCGGCGTTAGACGACGCAATTGCCTCGGATCGGCACTGAACACAGCGCAATTCGTGGTCCAGCACCTGCGCACGTGCCTCAAGCACCGGGTCAGCCAGCATTTCGTCGGGTTCGACTGCCCAAACCGGGCTTGCCAGAAATAAAAGGATGATCAGGAGATGTTTCATTCTGCAGGCACCGCTTTGGATTTACGCGCCCCGGCAGCAATGCGGAAACGCCGGTCACTCAGGCTTAACGACCCGCCAAGCGCCATCAACAGACAGCCACCCCAAATCCAGTTCACAAACGGTTTGATATAGGTCCGCATGGTCCAGCCACCATCATCCTGCTGATCGCCAATGACCACATAGACATCGCGCAAGAAACGATAATCAATCGCTGCCTCGGTGGTCGGCATCTTGGTGACCGGATAAAACCGCTTTTCCGGGTGAAGAATAGCCAAAATCTTGTCACCCTTGGCCAGAGTGACCTCGCCGCGGGTTGAATAATAATTCGGCCCCTGCACGTTTTCGACGCTTTGCAACGCCAGATCATAACCGCCGACCTCAAAGCCCTGACCGATATAGGCAACGCGAATATCCTCTTGTTGCCAAGCAGTAAGCCCTGCCACAGCAAAGATGGTGATCCCCATTCCCGCGTGCGCCAGCGTCTTACCCCAATCCGCACGCGGCAACCTGATCAGGCGCCCCAGACGTCCAGCCCTACGACCGGTGCGCGACCATAGGTCAATGATTGCACCAAAGACGATCCATGATCCCAGCAACGCCGCAATCGGCCCCAGCCCACTGCGCCCGCTTTGTATCGTCCAGGCCAACACCATCACAGCCAACGCAACCACCGCCGCATAGCGCAAAGACCACATCGCCCGCCCAAGTCGTCCGCGTTTCCACGGAAGCATGGCACCAACGGGCAATATAGCCCCGAGCAGCACCATAAACGGGGTAAAGGCGGTGTTGAAAAACGGCGCTCCAACACTCAGTTTGCGATCAAAAAACATCTCGGCGACAAGCGGCCACATGGTGCCAACAAAAACCACGAAACAGGCCACTGCCAGCAGAACATTATTGGCGATCAACGCGCTTTCCCGGCTGACAACACCAAACACGCCGCGCGCCTCCATGACACCGGCACGCAAGGCAAACAGCATCAGCGCGCCGCCAGTGAACACGGCCAGAATAAGCAGGATAACAATGCCGCGTTCCGGGTCGTTGGCAAAGGCATGCACCGACGTCAAAAGCCCCGACCGCACGATAAACGTACCGATCAATGAAAAGCCGAAAGCCAGAATTGCCAGCAAAATGGTCCAGCTTTTCAGCGATTCCCGCTTTTCGACCACAATCGCCGAATGCAGCAACGCCGCCGCCAGCAACCACGGCATGAATGACGCATTTTCCACCGGGTCCCAGAACCAGAACCCGCCCCAGCCAAGTTCGTAATAGGCCCACCAGGACCCCAATGCGATACCAATGGTCAGAAAAACCCACGCCGCCAACGTCCACGGGCGCACCCACCGCGCCCAGGCCGCATCAACGCGCCCTTCGATCAAGGCGGCCACGGCAAAAGAAAAAGACATGCTTAGCCCGACGTAGCCAAGATAAAGAAACGGCGGATGAAACGCGAGGCCGGGATCCTGAAGCAGCGGGTTCAGGTCCTCGCCGTCAAAAGGTGGTATTTCCAGCCTTAGAAACGGATTTGATGTGAACAGGATAAAGCCAAAAAACGCCACAGCAATCGCCGCCTGTACCGACAACACCCGCGCCTTAAGCGTGGGGGGCAGCCCGCCGCCAAACCACGCCGCCATCGCGCCAAACAGCGTGACAATCAGCACCCACAGCAACATCGAGCCTTCGTGATTGCCCCAGGTTCCGCTAATTTTGTAAAGCATCGGTTTTGCCGAATGGCTGTTTAGCACCACCAGGCGCAAAGAGAAATCCGACGTGATGAACGCATTCATCAGCGCCGCAAATGCAACCCCGGTCAGCAGGAATTGCACTGTCGCCGCGGGTTCGGCCAACGCCATCCAGCCAGACCAACGTTTCTGCGCACCGATCATTGGCACAATGGTCTGCACGATTGCCACCAAAAAGGCGAGGATGAGGGCGAAATGTCCGAGCTCTGTAATCATGCAGCCTGTATAGGCCGCACAGCGCGGACGGCCAATCGTTTTCAGCGCTTTGGCACGATCACATTGTCGCGGGGCGCTGTCTGGTCTGCCAATCCTCAAGGGCGCGGTTTTGTTCCGGTTGTACAGCCGCCACACTGACCTGCGCATTGCTACCAGAATCAGCAACACCCGGCGTGTCCGCCCGCATCTGATCAAGTGCTGCAATATTCGCCATCGCCTGCGGAGCACGCGCCATGCTGGCCGCTATATCACGTTGAAAATCTTGCGTTTTCATCTGATGACGTCCGCCAAAGTAAAACGATACGATGACGCCCAACAACCACCACAGCGGCTCTGGCACCAATGCAATCCCCTGCATCCGCGCTGCAAACCACAACGGATCAACCATCGCCGCACCAAACAGCGCCAGCGTCCCCAACGCCAAAGCAGGACGCGGCACCCGGTTAATGCCATCCATGATCCGGTCAAAGCCGCCCTTACGCTCTATCACGAATTCTTTGCCAAACTGTTGCATCGCATCGCCACGCTGTTTGACCGACCGTTTCGCCCTGGCCTCGGCGTTTTCAATGAACACTTCTGCGGTGTCGCGCAAAACATTGCGCCCGCCCCCAAATAGAAACCCGAATATCTCGGAAATCATGCCCATGCTGCAACCCTCCGACTAAATTCAGTCGAAGTCAGGTGATATTGCGGCGACAAAAACGCCTCGGCCCTTTTGATCCAACCGCCTTTGCCACCACGTCGGGTTCTGGCATATTTGCGGCTTGCCACCCGGCCATCTGCAATACGGAAATAATAATTGCGCCGCGCCACCCCATAGGCGTCCCGAAACGCCAGCTCGTCCGTCTCTGCAGCCTTACGCGCTGCTGCAAGGGTCTGCGGACCAATTGCGCCGTCCACAGCAACCTTAAACCCCATATCCTGCAGTAAACGCTGCAGAATCTTCACAGCATTAGCCCCGGCATTGACATACATGTCAAAAAGGCTGGGCTGCAAAGCGCTTGGTATCTCGGCAATCCGGGGACGTTCAAAATAATGAGTGATAAAGATATCCACCGCCTGTGCCCGGCTTAGGGCCCGCACATCTGCCTCGGAAATCTGACCATCGCGAGTTAAATCCAGTCGCAATCGGCGCATCGTGTGAATGGTCACGCCATATTTGGTCGCGCCACCCGAATCGTCCGGATCATTCACAAATCCGCCCTCGCGGGCGACAATTTCCTCGGCAATCTGGCGTACACTTTGCATAATGCTTCCCCTTAATTCTGACGGGAAGACTGCTCAGAACGGGTTAACAACCCTCAACCAGAGCGCACGCAGTCATTTCAATAGTTCAAAATGATCCGCGCCCGAAGGAAGTTCAACTGTCTTCTGGATTTTGGTAAACACCCTGTTCCTTCAGGGCATCCACAACCTCGGAAGGCATATAGTTCTCGTCATGTTTCGCAAGAATCTCAGAGGCTTCAAAGACGCCATTCAAGTAGACACCCGTGCCAATCATGCCTTGGTTTTCTTCGAACAAATCCGGCAGAACGCCGGTGAACGTCACAGGAATCGACGCGCCGCCATCGGTGACTGCGAATGTCACCGTCTTACCCTGCCCACGCACCAGTGATCCTTCCTCAACCAACCCGCCAAGACGAAACACCTCTCCCGGTGCCGGCGGCTCGGCCATAATCTGACTGGGTGCTCGGAACAGGTTGATTCCATCGCGCATGGCATAACCGATCAGCCCGGTCGCCAAAAACAACGCCACGACTGCGACAATGATCATCTGAATACGGCGTTGTTTTTTCAGGCTTTTCAAGTGCTACCTCATGGGAACAATGGGGCCATCATCAGGCCGGTGGTTTCATCTTCACCTAACATCAGATTGGCATTTTGCAACGCTTGCCCACTGCTACCTTTTGTCAGGTTATCCAGTGCGGCAATTACGATTGCACGCCCCTCAATGCGGTCGGCAACCACACCCACATGGCAAAAGTTCGAGCCGCGTATATGGCGAGTGCTTGGTGCCTCGCCCATAGGCAAAACCTGAAGAAACGGTTCGTCTTTATAGGCTGTGGCCAGGGTTTCATGTATTTGCGTCGCGTCGCCATGCACGTAAACAGTTGCCAGAATCCCCCGGTTTGCAGGTACCAGATGTGGCGTGAACTGTACCCGCACAGGGCGCCCGGCCACTGCGCTGAACTCTTGATCAAACTCGCCTAAATGTCGATGCGTGCCACCAATCGCATAGGCGTGATAGCCCTCGCTCAGCTCGGCATGTAGCAGGTTTTCCTTTAACGACCGCCCGGCCCCGGATACCGCACATTTCAGATCCAATATGATCTCATCCAGATCAATCACGTTGGCGGCAATCAACGGACGCAGTGCAAACAGCCCCGTTGCTGCATTACAACCCGTTCCCGCCACAATCCGTGCGGACCGGATTTCTTCGCGATAGAACTCGGTCAGGCCATAGACCGCCTCGCCCTGTTGTTCCAACGCAGTGTGCGGGTTGCCATACCAGGTTTCATAATCCTCAGGGTCACGCAGCCGAAAATCTGCGCTCAGATCGACGATTTTCAGATCGGTCGGCAAATCACGGATCACCTCTTGCGAGGTTTTATGCGGCAATGCGCAAAAACACAGATCAACACCTTTGAAATCAATTTCCGCGATTTTACACAGTTTTGGCAGGTTCAGATGCCGCAAATGTGGGAAAACCTGGCTCATCTCCATGCCAGCCTTGCGTTCGCCAGACAAGGCAACAATGTCCATATTTGGGTGTTCAGACAGCAACCGAACCAGTTCAGCACCAGTATATCCGCTGGCACCAAGAATTGCGATTTTATGGGTCATATCAGACCTCTCTTCGTATAAGTTC
>PIVL01000728.1 GCA_003354145.1 Paracoccaceae bacterium | reverse complement strand
CATGGCCACCCCCAGCCCTCTTCTAGAAGGAAGGAGGGAAGGATGCCATTGTCAATGCACCCCTCCTCTTGAGAACAGGAGGAGTGGAGGAGTGTGGTGATGACCACCCCCGCCCCTCTATGACCTCTGCCCTTCGCCTGGGGCTGGCACATGGAACCGCCGACGTAGGTATCCTTTTCGAAGAAGGTTAGCATCTGCAACCATTCGTTCGGGTCTGACATTCTCCTGGGCCAGCCCCGCCCGCTCGAACAAGCCAGGCCTGAGGCTAAAGAGGCGGAGCCGTGCTACTTTTGCGGTCGCGAAGGCTCTGCTGAGCGGAGCAGGCACCGGGTCTGGTGGAAAGGAAATGCCTCCATTGAAGAACGCCGAGGCGATGCAGCAGTGCCCCAACTACGTGAACGACAAGGATGCTGCGCCGGCCTACGCGATCGCCGACGTAGGTATCCTTTTCAAAGACGATGAGCACTTGCACCAAGTGGTTCTGGTCTGACATTCTTCTGGTAACGGGAAGTCGAACTCCCCTCGAGCTGCATGCTGTACATGTCCTGCATTGCTTCGTGCTTACGCATCTGTGGGCTCCTCCTCCTCCTCATCCTCTTTGTGCGAGGTCAATCCTGGGATTGTCCTGATTCCGGCCGAGGGCTGTCCCGTGCTCTATTCTTGAAGTGGGAGCAGAAGCTGTCCACGAAGATGGCTCTGTCGAAGAGCAGCAACCCTGTACATGTCCTGCATTGCTTCGTGCTTACGCATCTGTTGGCTCCTCCTCCTCATCATCCTCTTTGTGTGGGTTCAATCCTGGGATTGTCCTGATTCCGGCCGAGGGCTGTCCCGTGCTTTATTTCGAGACTGGCGCCTGAGGTCGTCCACGAAGATGGCTCTGTCGAAGGGAAGCAACTCTTTGAATGCCTGGTGCTGGTTTGGTCTTATTTTGTGGATTTGTTTCGTGCTTGCCGCTACAACTGGTCTGGGCATGGCCTGGGGGCTGGGTCCAGGGCTGGGTTCGGGGCTCTTCGCGCGCGAAGCACGGCTAACTTCAGAATAGACCCTAAAGGTACCTGCCACATATATATATATAGAGAGAGAGAGAGAGAGAGAGAGAGAGAGCTCTAGGGACTCAGATGCGATTTTG
>PIVL01000046.1 GCA_003354145.1 Paracoccaceae bacterium | reverse complement strand
TGCTGGGAGAGCGCGAGTTTTACGGCCGCCGTTTCAAGGTAAGCGGCGATGTGCTGGACCCGCGCCCCGAGACAGAAACGTTGATTGAGGCTGCGTTGGCGCTGCCGTTTGAACGTGTGCTGGACCTGGGGGTTGGATCGGGCTGTATACTGGTGACGTTGCTGGCGGAAAACGAAACCGCGACTGGTGTCGGTGTTGATCTGAGCGAACTTGCCTGTTTGCAGGCCAGCGCCAATGCAGTGTTGCACCGAGTACAGCGACGAGCCGAGATCAGACAATCGGACTGGCTGGACAATGTTAAAGGCAGTTTCGATCTTATTGTTTGCAATCCACCCTATATTGCGCTGGACGAAATGGATGGATTAGAGGCCGAAGTGCGTCAGCATGAGCCCGAAATGGCGCTGACAGACGGCGGAGACGGATTGGGTGCATATCGCCGCATCGCCAATAGCGTGCTGCCTTTTCTGACTCCAGGGGGGCGGTTATTGGTGGAAATCGGACCTACGCAAGCTGCAGCAGTTATGGCTTTGCTAGCTCAGGCCGGACTAAAAGGGCTGCGTGTGATTCACGATCTGGATGGTCGGGATCGGGTGATTTGCGGCAATCGAAGCTAAGTTACGCCATTATCGCGGCGAAAAAGCGCCAATTTGTTACAATTGCAGTCAAAAATTGCGAACAGGGACTTGTCTGTATGCTCAGGACATGCTTATTCAGTTGTGTTGCTTTTGTTTGGGCACCCACTTGGGCCCGCATGCAACACCAAGCCCAAATAGTCGATGACCCGGTGTAGATGAACGCAAGAGGCGTGAAGCGGGTCAGACAAAAATATTACAAGGCTGACATTGATCAGATGAGATCTTCGAAATCCCGCTCGCGGTCCAAATCAAATCGCAATCGTTCTTCCGGTGGTGGCAACGTCGTCAACCGAGTGTTTGACAGTTCTGGCCCCGAGGGCAAAGTGCGCGGCACGCCGCAGCAAATAATTGACAAATACAATCAGTTGGAACGCGACGCGACCCTAAGCAATGACCGGGTCGCTGCCGAAAATTTCCAGCAACATGCGGAACACTATACGCGGATGCTAAGCGAAGCGCAGCGTGAACAGGATGTCCGGCGTGAAGAACAAGAACGTCAGAACCGCGAACGGCAAGCTGATCGCGACCGTGAACGTTCGGAACGTATTGAACGTCAGGAACGCGAATCGGCTGCGCGCATCGAAGATCCTGCGGTTGCTCCGCAGCCAGAAGTTTTGGATCCCGGAGCAGGTGAGCAACCCGCCGCCGACGAAAGCGGTTTGGTAGAAACGCCGGAAACCAGCAATCGCAAACCAGCGCGGCGTCCACGCACGCGCAAACCCACAGCCAAGCCTGAGGCCAATGTGGCACCAGCACCAAAGCGGGACGAGCCGCCAGAAGCGGCTGAATAATCTTAGGCTTTTATTGATCGGGCAAGAGCGCAGAACCCTTCAAGTGGGATCTGTTCTGCCCGGTCTGTTGGTTTCAAACCTGCCGCTATCAGGTGATCTTCGATATCGGGCGCAAAGCCCTTTAGGGCCGCGCGCAGCATTTTGCGCCGTTGATTAAACGCGGCTGCGACAAGTTTTGACAACGTTTCCGCATCGGCAGGAAACCGGGGTTCCGTCAATGCAGTAAGCAGAACCACAGCGCTGGATACTTTCGGCGGTGGGGTAAATGCCTCGGGAGGCAGCGACATGACAATGCGCGCCTCACAACGCCATTGCGCAAGGATCGCGAGGCGGCCATAGGCCTTGCTGCCCGGCTGCGCGACAATACGTTCGGCCACTTCACGCTGAAACATCAATGTCAGGCTTTGCCAGAACGGCGGCCAGTCATTTGGAGTCAGCCAGCGCACCAACAGTTCCGTGCCTATATTGTAAGGCAGGTTAGCAGCAATCCGAATGGGCGGATTCAGATGTGCCAACGGGTCAACTTCAAGCGCGTCGCCGTTGATGATTTCAAGCTGACCGGGATAGGCGGCTGCAATCTGTTCCAGCGCGGGCATACAGCGCGCATCCTTTTCCACCGCCAGTATTTTACGCGCACCTTCAGAGAGCAGCCCGCGTGTTAACCCACCGGGTCCTGGGCCAATTTCAAGCACGTCGCATGCAGATAGGTCACCTGCCTGCCGGGCGATTTTGGCTGTCAGGTTCAGATCCAGCAAAAAGTTTTGACCAAGTGATTTTCTGGCAGATAGTTGATGCTCGGCAATCACCGCGCGCAACGGAGGTAAGTCATCAATACGGCTCATGTGATTGCCGCCATGCGTTGCGCCAGTTTCAAGGCCTCGATCAGGCTGGTTGGATTGGCAATGCCTTTGCCAGCGATATCAAACGCGGTGCCGTGATCGGGTGAAGTGCGGACGAAGGGCAGGCCCAAGGTGACGTTAACGCCCCTGTCAAAATCCAGCGTTTTGATCGGGATCAGCGCCTGATCGTGATACATGCAGATTGCCGCATCATACCGGTCGCGGGCAGCAGCGTGAAACAGAGTGTCTGCCGGATGAGGGCCGGTTAGGGTGCAATCCTGACCGTCAAGATCGGCTACCAGGGAATTGATCCAACTTAGCTCTTCCTGTCCCATGAGACCGCCTTCGCCGGCATGAGGGTTCAGCCCGGCAACTGCGATACGTGGCTGGGTTATGCCAAATTGATTCTTCAGCGCGTGGGCTGTGATGCGGATTGTCTGGCGTAGCAAGTCGGGGGTCAGCGCCGTTGGCACTTCGGCAATTGCAATGTGTACGGTGGCTGGGACAACACGCAGTTGGTCGCTGGCCAGCATCATCACCACGTGTTCACGCTCCGCCAAAGCGGCAAGAAATTCTGTATGTCCGGGGTATCCAAACGCGGCCCCGTCAACCAGCACCTTCTTGTTGATGGGGGCGGTACAAATGGCCGAAACAGAGCCGTCTTGCACCAGCGCCACCGCACGCCTGATTACGTCGATAACGCCTTGGGCATTGCTTGGCTCTGCCTGGCCGGGCAGAGCAGGTGCCGCAAAATCATGGCGCAGTACCGGCATTGCAGAGGCACTTAGTCTGGCTGCCTCTTGCGGGTCGCTGAGTTCACCAATTGGAGTATCTGCAGGTAAATGACGAGGATCGCCAATCCAGACGAACGGGCAACTGTCGCGCAGTTCGTGCCAGGCTTTGGCTGCCAGTTCCGGCCCGACCCCTGCGGGTTCACCGCAGCAGAGCGCTATTGGCGCGCTCATTTCTCGATGATCAGCGCGTCCGCCCGCAACTGGTCTAGATAGCTTTCAGAAAACGCTTGCAGCCGCTGCTGGATCAATCCGTTGACCAGATCAGCACGCACTTCGTCGTCGCTCACTTCTGGTGTGCGACCACACATCATCAGTAAGATCAACGTCTGCCCATCGCTGCTGGTCAGGTTGGTCGAAATCTCGCCGTTGTCCAGTTTTGCCAGTTCCAATGCGATATCGCGTGGGATTTTGCTTGCCGGAAGGCTTTCGCGATCCAGTACTTCGGGGGCCTGACCTTTGGCAATGCCATAAAGATCGTCGCAGGTATCAATTTGGTTGGAAATCTCCGCGGCGATCTTCAGCGCCCCTTCAGAGCGACCACCAGAAATATAGTATTTGGCGTATTCAATCGCGGAATACTTTGATGACCCGCCGGTAATTTCCTGAACATCGCGCATCTGAAACAGCGCGACAGCATTGGGCAGCGATATTGGCTCAGAGACTTCACCCGGCCGCAATGCCAGCAAGACGGGGCGTAGGTCGGGTGGAAGATTGTTGATTGGCAACCAATCCATACGGCCGCCCTGAGCGCGTGTCTCGGTTGCTGAATATTGCGCCGCTGCCTTGGCAAATTCATCTACGCTGGTGATTTTCGCAAGTTCAACAACCAATGCTTCGACCTGTGGTGCGTTTTGCGCGTTTATCGGGATGATGATTTCTGACAACAAAACACGCATGCCGCCGCCACTGCCTACGCGACCCAATGCGCGGTCGATTTCTGCATCACTTGGTCGCGACCGGCTTAGGAACCGCGAACGGACGAATTCACCCCATTCCAGCGAGGTTTTGACGAAATCCCGAAAAGTCTCGGGTTCAACGCCACCTTCGCCAAGCGCTTTGATGAACTGCTCGTCAGTCATTTTTGCACGTTGGGCGAATTCCTCGATCGCGACAGTGATGTCTTCTCCTGCGGCTTGGATACCAGAATCTCGGGTGGCCTGTCTTTTCAGACGGTCATTCACCAGCTCAATGCGGGCGGTTTGGATGGGGTCGCCGGGGTTGCGCAACAGTCGGTACAATTGTGCCCGCTGTTCAAGTTCGTAATAGGTGACCACGTCAGTATTGACGACAATGGCGGGCGAAAACAGGTTTTGTGCCTGCGCAATCCGGGATGTGAGGCCGACAACGGACAGCAAGGCCAGTAGCAAAAAAGATTGCACTATTCGGGGCGTGATCGAAGGGTGGGTATTTTGATTTAACTGCATGATCGCCTGTATTTTTCTGTTCCACCTGCCACGGAAAATCCGCGCAAGGCAATGCCAAACCTGAAATCGGTCGTGGGCTCAACACTTGTTGATGATGTATAACGTCGCTTTACCGAAAGGTCGATTTCAATACACTCGTTCTGATAGACAATACCAACCCCTGCTGTTGTGGCCCGCGCGTCGGCGATATCATAGCGCAGATTGGCATTGGCGGTCCAGAATGGAGTAACTGCATAGGCGCCATCTAGCCAAACTTCGGCAACACGACTATCACGGTCCTCCTCGGCGTCCGGTTCCAACCAGAGATAGGACCCACTAACCTGCGCTCGCTTACCAGTCCAGTTGCCTCTTAGTTCGGCTTTGGAAAAGCTCATGCTGTTATCAAGAAGCGTGTGCGCTGTCAGGGAAAGCCCTTTATTCAGTTTCAACTGACCGGCGATCAAAAAGTCGGATGTCGTGCCGGACAACCCGGACGAAGTTGTGAAGTCCGGATCATCCAGGCTGCGAAAAACTTGACCAACACTGGCAGAGGCTTGCCAGCCAGTGGGGGCTGTCCGTGTCCAATTTAGCCCGTAGACAAAGGTTGCGCCTTCTTCCCGGCGGTCAGGTGCGGGGAAACGTGAGAGGGACAAAAGATTTCCTTGATCGAATTCGACAAAGCGGCTTTCGTCGTTGGGCACATCGCCACCGTTTTCGTTCGCCCAGCCAAACTGCATGACAGGCTCAAGTAAATGAGTAGCGCCGCTGGCGGCAACCTTGGTCATTGGATAGCTGAATCTTAAGGATGTGCTGGGTGTCGTGCGGGTGACCGGAACAGGATACTCCGGGTCTTGCATTATGTTGAAATGGTCCACAGCAAGTCCCGCACTGAAATCGGCACGCACGCCATAGGGTAGAATCCAGTTGCGCAACCATCTCAGCTCGACTGTGGCACGCTTAACATCGCGCCCATCCTCTGGGACACTTGAGCTGCGATAATGGCCGTGCGCATCCAGATCAAGCCGTACTTCGCCACCAATAGAAGTCGGATGAAATCGATGTTGATATCGCGAGTCAAATACAAGATTGGGTTGGCTCGAATTGTCATCACTATCGCGAAGCGACTTGAAATGGATCAGGTTGGTCTGAAAGGCGTTGTTGCGATTGACACGGGTCAGGGCGATTTCGCTTTGCAGGCGGTCGCTGTCGGGCAAGCCATAGTCAACAAGATAGGCATTATCCGAAACAGCCTGGATGTCGAAACTTAACTCAAAATCGTTTTTTAGTAAAAACAGCCCTTCACCAAACAAATAACCCCGATCTTTGCCTGGGATCAGATCATCACGGGTATAGGCACCCTCAAATACAAAGCCGCCACGCTTGAATGCCTGTCGATAACGAAAATCCAGCGTTCGGGTATTTGGCGACAGATAAGGCGCAAGGGTTAGGTCGGCGTGATCCCCCAGTTTAAAGAAATAGGGAACTCGTATGCCGGTGCCCAGCTGGTTCGTCGTGCGTATAGTCGGGATTAGAAAGCCATTGGCCCGTTTCAGATTTGGGTCCGGAAGCCTTAGATAAGGCCAGTAAAGCACCGGCACATCCAGCACGCGCAGCTGTGCTTCTTCAAAATAGAGCTGCTGTTCCAACTGGTCGTGTATCACCCTATTGGCGCGGATCTGCCAAAGCGGCGGCTTGCCATCTTCGCAAATATGACAAGAGGTTACAGCTGTTTTGTCAAGCTGAGTGTAACGTCCACCAACGCGTGTCATCAGCACGCTTGCCAGTTGTAATTGCTGATCCAGCACGAGACGGGCACCGGTCAATATTCCGTTCTGCAAATCGGTATCCATCTCGGCGGCGCTAGCCAAAATTGTTGTGTCTCCGCCCTGATCAATGCGGATCGGTCCTTCTATCGAAAGCTCGCCGCTGGTCCGATCAAACGTGATGCGACTTGCGCGCAACCGGACATCTCCACGAAATGCCTCGACATTTCCTTCGGCGATCAATTTGCTGTCGCGTGTCAGAAACACGCGATCCGCCACCAGAATTGCCGGAGCATCGGGGGCGGGTTTTTCGAGGGCTTGCGCCATCGTGACCGTTGGCAATGCGATTGCCAGCAGCACGACCATTAGCCCAAATATAGCGGCAAGAGGACGAGTCATCCGTCCTCCGCATGAAGCAAAAGGCCAATAGTCAAAAGGATCGATGCAAATGGCGGGGCCCAGGCGGCCAGGGCCACAGGGATTTGACCATTTTCACCCAGAATCTGGGCAAAGTTTCGAACAAAATACAAAGCAAACCCCAGCAACACAGCCGTCAGCACAGACAGGCCCGTGCCACCAAACCGCGTGTGGCGCATGGTAAAGGCAGCGCCGACCAGTACCATTGCCACAAGGAACAAAGGACGCGCCAGTTCAACCTGTAGCCAGACCTCGTATTGTTTGGTGGCAAAGCCTGCCTGCCCAAGGTCACGGATGCGATTGGGAAGATCATAGATCGATATGCTGGACGAACGTCCCAGACTGTCCCGAATACGTTCACCGGTAAGCGTGGTTGGAATGCGCAGACGTTGCACAGACTTGGCCACCGTTTCCGGGTTTTGCGTGCCATCAAGAGGCCAGGTTTTGACTTGCTGCAGAAGCCAGAATTCTTCTTGCAATTGCGCACTAGTGGCCTGAATACGTTCCACCGGCTCTCCATCGGGGCCATAAGTAAGGATCGTCACACCGAATAATGTGTTGGTTTCGGCGCTAAAGCCAGTTGCATGGATTACAGATTGACCCTGAGCGTCGCCCTGACGCAGCCACAATCCTTCACCGCTGAGAGACAAAGTGGTCGAACCCTCAGTACGGTAGCTGTCATAAAGCTGTTGATAGCGAATTGACGTTGCCGCCACGATCGGGTTCAGGGTGGTGACCGTAAAAATCCCGATTACCAGGGCTACCGCCAGCGGCGCGGCTAAAGCGCGAATGCCGGATCGTCCAGTGGCGCGGGTCACCACCAGTTCGCTGCTGCGGGCCAGCCCGATAAACAAAACGATCGTCGACAGGATCATCAGTAACGGTAATATTTGGCTGATCGCACCTGGCGCACTTAGCAACATCAACTGAATTAATTGTCCAAAGCTGACATCGTTGCCTTCGAACCGACGTATCTGCTCGATCAAATCGACCAGCATGATCAGCGTCAGAAAGATTGCGCCGATCAGCAGGAAGCTTTGTATAAAGCGGCGGGCGAAATAGCGATCCAATATCATGCGGTCGCCTCGTCGCGGTCACGTCGGTGCCATCGCCAAAGGGGTTGCGAGGCCACGCGCAGAAACAGACCCGAGATGGCCAGCCCCACCAGTGATGGTAAATAGATCAATGGCCACATATCGGCGTTTTGCAGCACTGGCTTGGCAACCACGCCGCGTAATACCTCAAGAGAAACCAGGATAATAAAGGCAAGCAATATCTGTCGCCAGACCCCAAATCGTGAGAATCCACCCATCAACAAGCTAGAAAACCCAATCAACGCCACGGCAATGCAGATCAAGGCCCGGGCGAACCGGAGGTGGAATTCTTCGGTAAGTTGCCCGTAGCTATATTTTTCAGTTTCAGCAAGATTTTGCCGGTCACGCAGCAATTCCATCGTTGAAATGCCCCGAATATTTCGAGACCGGATACTGTCGGAGCTAACCAAAGAGGTGATATCATATGAAAAATCTTCAAAAACAGTTGTCGACAGCGCCCGTGTTTCAAAGTCGAGCCGTTGCGCCATCCCATTTACCATTATCAGATTGCTTTGCGCGTCATTACGCACCAAAAACGCCTTTGCTGCAGTGAATATTGTGCTTTGGTCCGGGTGCCTGCGATCAGACAAGAACACGTTGTTCAGCGTGCCATCCGCATCAATTTTGCGAATATAAAAGGTTACCCCTTTGGTCGGATGTAAAAACGTGCCCTCGCTTAACAGACGGGCGGTAACATTGCGCGTTAGTTCAGCCTCGCGCACAGCCAGTTGGTTGACCGATGCAGGCATTAATATGTGGGTTAGAATGCTCATCATAAGGGCAGAAATTAATCCAAAGACCAGTGCTGGACGCGCCAGTTGCCAAGGACTTGAACCAGTGGCCTGAAGGATCACCAGCTCGCTTTCGCGGTTCAGCCTGTTGGTGACATAAACAGCCGCAGCAAACGCCGCCATGGGCAGTACCATTCGGATCAGGTTGGGCAAAGCCAGGGCCGAAAACTCCAGAAAAACCATGGCCGACTGTCCGTCGCCAATCAGCCGGTCAAACAAAACCACCGCTCTGTTGATCCAGAAAACCGCAACAAGGATCAGCGCGAAAAAGCCGAAGAACAGCAATAATTGCGACAGCACATATCTGTCGAATCGTGACACTCAAATTCCCCCAAAAACTGCTCTTGTTGTTTTGCAGAACGTTACCTTAAATTGAGGCCGGGTAAAACTGATATCTGGTCAATCACGCGCGCGCGCGCTACCTCTTGGGGCAATCACAGCCAAGGAAAGAGAAGATGAGCATGATAACACCGATCCAGTTCGTACCAATGGACAATGAATTGATTGCAACCGCCACCGGTCGGGTGGTGATTCTCGTAACCCCTGACGGCAAAATGAACTTGGCAGCACGGCGTGCCAACCGGTTGTGTAAGGGTGCTGTGGCGCGATTGGTTGAAAGCGACAAATTTGGCGACGTGAAATCCGGGCAGGTGGTGACATTGAACTGGCCAGCTGGTTTGCAAGCCGAAGCTTTGGACATTTTGATATTGGACAAACGAGCCACAAAAACCGAGACACGCAAAGCCGGGGCTGCGCTGGCGCAATTGAAGGGCAGCAACCCGATGCTGGTGATGGCGGGCAGTTTGCGCCATGCGGCAGAGCTTGGATTTGGTCTGGCCTTGCGCGATTACACGTTTGATCAGCACAAGACTGACGATGACAAACCAAAACCAGCGGCCGTGACAATTAGCCATTCAAAACCTGACGAGATGTCAGCGGATATTGCGCCGTTGCTGGCGGTGGCCGAAGGCACCCACATGACCCGCGATCTGGTCAATGAACCGGCCAATGTATTGACCACGACGAATTTTGCCGACCGGCTTGCCGAGATGAAAAAACTTGGCTTGAAGGTCGAAGTGCTGGAAGAGGACGCGCTGGAAAAGCTGGGCATGCGCACATTGTTGTGTGTTGGGCAGGGGTCTGACAGCCCGTCCAAAGTTGTCGTCATGCAGTGGAATGGTGGCGAAAAGGATGCCGCCCCGCTGGCTCTGGTTGGCAAAGGGGTGGTCTTTGACACTGGTGGCATTTCGATCAAGCCGGCTGGTGGTATGGAAGACATGACCATGGACATGGGCGGTGCGGGCGTAGTCGCTGGCACGATGTGCGCCCTGGCGTTGCGCAAAGCCAAAGCCAACGTTGTCGGCATCGTTGGGTTGGTGGAAAACATGCCGTCAGGCAATGCGGTACGCCCGGGCGATGTAATCCGCTCGATGAAAGGCGACACGGTCGAAGTCATCAACACGGACGCCGAGGGGCGTTTGGTTTTATGCGACATCATGTGGTACGCACAGGAACGATTTGAACCTGCAGGCATGATTGATCTGGCGACCCTGACCGGAGCAATCATCATTGGGCTGGGGCATGATAACGCTGGCGTGTTTTCCAATGATGACACGTTGTGCAATGCGTTCCTGAAGGCAGCCAAAGCCCAGGACGAAGGTGCGTGGCGGATGCCGTTGGGTGAAGGTTATGACAAGCTGCTGAAATCCCGCATTGCGGATATGAAAAACATCGGCGGTCGCCCTGCCGGATCAGTGACCGCGGCGCAATTCCTGCAGCGGTTTGTTAAGGATGACACGCCATGGATCCATCTGGATATTGCCGGGGTCGCCTCGATCAAGGGCAATACAACCTATGCCCCAAGTGGGGCCACCGGCTGGGGTGTCATGGCTCTTAACCAGTTGGTTCAAGATCAGTTTGAGGCGGAATAGAAAACATGGGCGCCGCCTATTTCTATCATCTGACACAGCAACCGCTGGAACAGACATTGCCGGTTCTGCTGGGCAAAGCCCGGCAGGCCGGTTGGTCGGTTCTGGTGCGCGGTACGGATGCGGCGCGCATGAACTGGCTGGATGAGAGGTTATGGCTGGGCGCAGATGATGGATTTTTGCCGCATGGGCTTGCGGGTGGCGCACATGACAAGTTGCAACCGATCCTGTTGGGCACTGGCGCAGGGATCGGCAACGATGCAAACTGCGTGATGAGCATTGACGGTGCCGAAGTGGAATCTGGTGAGGTTAACGATCTGGAACGGGTTTGCATTTTGTTTGACGGCAATGACCCGAACGCCGTACAGCGCGCGCGCGATCAGTGGAAGGCGCTGACCGATGCGGGGTGTTCGGCGCAGTATTGGTCAGAAGAAAGCGGGCGATGGGAGAAGAAGGCAGAGGCGTGAAGACTCTATTCCGACAAAGCAAATCTGTACTCGCAAAAAGGTGATTTCAAAATCAGGCCGGAAACAAGACATAACCTCCAAGTACCTTCGTCTTTACTTGAATTTGGCTCAAGGTTTACTATCCCAGACTGCGTTGGAGATCTTGAGCAGTAAGCACCGGTTGAATTTCGATCGAAGCGTTGACCGCCCGAAAAAAGGGCTCGTTAATAGTGGGCATGCGTGCCTGATCCGTTTCTTCAAAAATTATGATCCCCATTCGCTTGCCATCTTCCAGAGCGAAATAAGAAGCCTCTGCGTTTACGGATTCGACAAGCTCCTGTATGGCATTGCCAAGCGTGCCATCTTCGGCTGACTGGTTTCCCTTTTCAACCGGAATAGTGAATTTGAGCATCAAACGCATGGTTTTTCCCTATTTTTTGAATTTGGCGAACCGCCCGCAATAACTTGTTTTTTTGTGACGCACGGTTTTATAATATGGTCCGTCAGCAGCACGATTATTGTTGGCGGGGTAGCCGCTTGTCAATTCCGACAACTTTATGCACCCTCAGCCCAAAACACCTCAAATATTTGAAGTGGCCGTTGTATCGAGAAGAAAGAGAGATCGTCGCATCGATGAATATTGGATTTTAACGCGTCAGGATCATCGCATTGTTGCCGATTCCGATGTGGCTCCAGCGTTGCAGATAGGCCATGCCCAAAAGTGACTGTCCCTGTTTACCCTGAGTGACCCAGGCCGTAACGTTCCTGTCGACAATTTTTCCCAGGGCAACGGTTTTCAGATCAACAGGGGCGGTGCGCACTTCTCCATTGGCAGTCATGGCGCGACCGAAATAGTTCAGATTCTTCGGGTCCAGGCCAACGCGGGCGGCGTCCGATTGGGTCATCACAACATCCGTGGCGCCGGTATCTATCATGAATTCAATAGGTTGGCCGTTGACCTTCAAGGTCAAATAGTAATGCCCATCCGGCGCACGGGGGATGGATATTTGCCCTTGTGCGTTCATCGCGCTTTGACTTGGCCGGACGGTCTGACTGATATCATCCCAAAGACCAACAGCGGCGATGACACCCAGAAAAATCAACCCCCAGGCCACTGCCATCTGGGCGGTTTTACCCATTGAACGGCGGTTCTGTACGATGAACCAGAACACCAGAACGCTGCCCAAAATACCTAGGTAGAGCAGTCTGGCATAATCAAAATCTTCCATATTCATGATGCAAACCCGAAATCACGCAGCCCGTCCAGAATGAACTGTACCGAAAGCGCTGCGAGCAGCATACCCAGCAATCGCGTCACCACATTGATGCCAGTCTTGCCCAACAGGCGCTCAATCATTCCGGCAGCCAGAAACAGCGTCAACACCACGACCATAACTGCAAGCATAACACCAATTACAAGGATCAGGTCATCAGCGTTGGGATTCTGCTCTGCCAACAGGATGATCGATGCAATGGATCCCGGCCCGGCAATCAGCGGTATGGCCAGTGGAAACACCGATGGATCAGGTGTTTCATCCTCGGTTTTGTCCTCGCGCCGTTTGCTACGTCGTTCAAACAACATGTCGAGTGCTGTCAGAAATAACAATGCTCCGCCAGCGACACGAAAGGCGGGCATTGAGATGCCGACAAAACCCAGTACTGTTTCACCAAAGGCGGCAAACATTGCCAACAGAAACGCCGCTGTCAGGCAAGAACGGATAGCAATTGAGCGACGTCTTGCTGGTAACATTCCTTGCGTCAAAGCCACAAACATTGGCGTAAGACCAAACGGGTCGATTATCACCAGCAGGGTGACAAAAGAAGTGATAACAACGGCTTGGTCGATCATGATGCTTCGGCGACCTCAAGCTTTTCAAGCGCGCTCATCCAAAGGGATTCGGCGCGGTCCAACCCGTTCATCACTTCGGCATATTTACGTTGCCAAACCTCGGCCTCGCCTTTTTTATCATCTTCATAAAGTTCGGGATCCGCCAGTTTGCTGGCCAGTTTGTCCCGCATTTGATTCAACTTGGAGACCCGCGCTTCGCCTTTGCGCACATCGCTGCGCAGGGCCTGAATAGCCTCGCGCGACGCGCGTTTGGCTTTCGGCGGGGCCGGTTTCGCGCCGGATTTCGACACTGGTTTTTCGCGGGCAAGCAACAGCGTGCGGTAGGTTTCCAGATCGCCGTCGTAGGGTTTGACCGTGCCCTTGCTGACCAGCCAAAGCCGATCCGCCACAAGGCTAAGCAGGTGCATGTCGTGGGTTACCAGTATCACAGCGCCAGAATAGTTGGTCAGCGCCACAACCAGTGCCTCACGGCTTTCGATGTCCAAATGGTTGGTCGGTTCATCGAGGATCAACATATGCGGCGCATCAATTGTGGCGATCATCAGAGATAGCCGTGCCTTTTGACCGCCGGAAAGGCGACCAACGACGGTTTCTGCCTGTGCCGGGCCAAGTCCGAAACCAGCCAGACGTGAGCGCAGTCGGGCAGGGGTTTCGCCGGGCCGCAGTCGACGCAAATGCTCGATCGGGGTTTCATCGGCGAACAGTTCATCAACCTGATGCTGGGCAAAATAACCGATACGCAGCTTGCCCGATTTGGTCATTTTCCCGGCCATCAACGGCAATCGGTCTGACAACAGCTTTGCCAGCGTCGATTTACCCTGACCGTTTTTGCCCAATAGCGCGATGCGGTCATCCTGATCTATGCGCAGATCAAGGTGTCGCAGAATCTCGGTATCGCCATATCCAGTCACACCACCTTCGACATTGATGATCGGGGGCGACATTTCTTCGGGTTCAGGAAAGTTAAAGGCACGCAGGGCGGCCTCTTGTGGTGACGATATCGGCTGCATCTTTGACAGAGCCTTTAGGCGCGACTGGGCCTGCTTTGCTTTGCTGGCCTGATAGCGAAACCGGTCGACATAGGATTGCATATGCGCGCGTCGGGTTTCTTGTTTCTTGGCCATCGCTGCGGCCTGCGCCAGTTTTTCGGCACGTTGGATGGCGAACTGGTCGTATGGGCCCTGATAAAAGGTCAGTTTGCGATCCTCAAGATGCAGGATCGACCCAACAGCGCGGTTCAACAGACCCCGGTCGTGGCTGATGATGATGATGGTGTGGGGGTATTTGGCCAGATAGTTTTCCAGCCACAATGCGCCTTCAAGATCAAGATAGTTGGTCGGTTCATCCAGCAGCAACAAATCAGGCTGAGAAAACAGCACCGCCGCCAGTGCCACACGCATACGCCAGCCGCCTGAGAAATCAGAGCAAGGCCTCTGCTGGTCGTCGTCATCAAACCCCAGTCCCTTGAGAATTGATGCGGCGCGGGCCTCGGCAGACCATGCATCAATATCGGCCAGACGGGTCTGAATGTCGGCAATGCGGGTAGGGTCGGTTGCTTTGTCGGACTCTTCCAACAGGGCGCTACGCTCGGTGTCTGCCGCCAGCACGGTGTTGATCAACGAAACATGGGTGGCCGACGCTTCCTGCGCCACGCCGCCAATGCGGGCGCGTTTGGGCAACGAGATAGACCCGCTTTCAAGCGATAGTTCGCCCCGGATCAGGCGGAACAATGTCGTCTTGCCAGTGCCGTTGCGGCCGACCAGCCCAACTTTGTGGCCTTCGGGAATAACCGCGCCTGCGCCCTCAAAGAGGGGGCGGCCTTCGATCGCATATGTGATGTCATCTATTCTAAGCATGTGCGCGGTTTGGCGCAGGGAGGCGGGACTGTCAATCTTCCCTTTCCAACCTGTGCGCCCCGTGCTAGGCGGCGCGCGATATATACCGATTGCGGGACTTGCCCGCGCCCGACTTAGAACACATCCCACAAGGAGATAGCCAATGGCACTGGAACGCACTTTTTCGATCATCAAACCCGATGCAACCCGCCGCAACCTGACCGGCAAAATCAACGCCAAGTTTGAAGAGGCCGGGCTGCGTATCGTCGCACAAAAGCGTATTCAGATGACAATGGCTCAGGCTGGCGAATTCTATTCGGTTCACGCCGAGCGTCCGTTTTACGGTGAATTGTGTGAATTCATGGTATCCGAGCCTGTTGTGGTTCAGGTTCTGGAAGGCGAAAATGCCATCACGCGCAACCGTGAAATCATGGGCGCAACCAACCCGGCAGACGCAGCCCCCGGCACCATCCGCGCCGAATTCGCTGAAAGCGTTGGCGAGAACTCGGTACACGGGTCAGACGCGCCAGAAACGGCTGCTGTCGAGATCGCATATTTCTTTTCAGGTCTTGAATTGGTCGGCTAATCGCTGGTTCAAACTGAACTGTTTAAGGGGTCGCTTCTTTGCAGAGGCGGCCCCTTTTGCATACACGTTCAAGCCAGCATGCTCAGAAAATATTTATACAGAGAGAGACGAGATCCAAGGCGTTCACCAGTAAACTGACGGAATGGTTTTTCGGATGTTGTTTTCGACCTTCCGGGTGTCCCAGCCAGTAATTTCAACAAGATCAACCGCCTCGCGGCGTACCCTTCTGCGGGTGTTTTCTATATATCCTTTGGCCTTTTCACAGGACACATTGCCGTCAAACGGGTGATTCAAAACATAGCGCCCCTGGAAATTGTCACGGTTCCGGGTTTCGCGGAATGCGATATCTTTTGACATTTGCCCTTTGGAATACTGCGCGTGTAACCGCGTGACATAAACATCCTGTGCTGCAGTGTCGCCAGATTTCAGCCATGTCACACCAAGTTTGCTCAACTCATCCGACGATAGGGGGTCAGCGGCACAAGGATCACACCATTGCATATCCCAGGCGTATTCCATGACGATCCCACCACGGGGGCCGAGAGTCTTGTTAAACATGGCTTTGTAGAACTGCCCAAAAAGCTGTTCGACGAAAATCGGTACGTCAATATCAGAGGGTAATGCCTGCGCCTTGTAATTGTCAGGCTCAATGCGTCCTTTGCGGGACAGCATAAAGAACAACGCATCCTGTGTTCCGCTGGAATTCAATTTTCCAAGTTGTATCGGCAACATAAAGTTGCGCGACTTGAACGAGATTTGCAAAGGTGGCAAGTCTTTGGTTTTGCTGGCGGAATGGCGATCCAAATTAACTTTGGCAACAAAAAACTTCATACCGTTCTTGATGTATTGGCCCAGCACGGGTGCGGCCCCTTCCGGCAAGCTGTAGCCTTCATTTGTCAGAAACGTGACCAGCCCATCGGACTGATCTGCCTTCAGGATCAGAATGTCATAATTACCAACCGCATACTCTGCTTTGATCTTAACGCCCAATGCGTCTGCACGGTGATAGATCGGCTTTTGCTTCTTCCGAAAACCAAACCCTCCACGAGTTTCTTCTATTATAACTGCTGGTTCAGCCAAGTTCTGCGAGCAGGGATCACGGTCGAAATATTCCACCAGACGCGGCGCGGTATAGCTATCCAGATGAGAAACGATTTTGGCGTCGACGGTTCGAATGTCGTCTCGCTCCAGGACACGGGGCGTTGGAATGATCAACGCAAAATCCTTGGCTGCCCCGCGATAGTCTGAAGACATGGTTATCGTGGATCGCCCGCGATCGCGTACAAAGACGATTTTTGAGGATTGATTGTAAAGAGACCCATCCGCCTTGGCGACATAGAAGCCACAGAATGCCGTTGCAGGCTGTGACGCAAACAACCCCAGAATGAGCAGGCATATCATACGCATGGCTTTTGACCTTTCAGTTTCCAAACCTACCAAGTCGGTGGTGCGAGTGGGAGGTTACTAATTACACTCGACATTCCCCAATAGAACGCCTTTCTTTGCAACTTGTCGCAGTTTTGGGTTTCAATCAAGACTCTTGTGATTGTTGTCCCGTGCTTCGGGCGCTCGCCCCTTGGGTTGAGTGCAGTTTTTGGTCAGATCACTGCGCGCGACCTTGGCCAGTTTGAATGTGGTGGTCCCAGCGTGGCAGACGACCCATGCACCGATTTTGAACTGTTCTTGTCTCGCGCAGAGAGTCGCCCCGCTATTTGAGAAATGTGGGCTAAGTGTCGCCCGAACGGCGTTCAATCACACCAATTGCGTTCAACGCGGCCTCAAATTCTGAGCGCCCGCGATCAAACGATTGCGCCTTGATGGCGTCAAAGCGCACCCGCAGTGCCTTTTTCTCATCACCCTTGCAGTCGTTCCATGGGCGGCCCTGCAACCCCATGACCAGCACGTAATAGCCGATGAAATGCGGCTTCATTCCGGTTTGAAGCAACCGGCCATATACCTCGTCAGCCCCCAGCTCGCGCAATTCCTGCGCTGAATGGATTCCGGCGCGCGCGCAGCTCGCCTCGTAAGCGGGGCCAAGGTTGCGAATTGAGGAAACAGGATCAGTCATTGGCACTGTCTACGCTGTCGACCAATGGCTGTCATCCGCGCATGTGTTCGCTTGCGGGCTTGTGATACAAGGATTTGGATTCTAGGGTCGAACCTGTGCTGTAACCTGGCCGAAATGGGCGGTCGTTGTTTGATAAAGGACCTAATCTTATGAAAACTGCGTTTTTCGGGGTTTTGGCAACACTTGCATTGTTGTTTTCCACTGCGGCTGTTTCGGCCACGTTAGAGCTGCAACCGGCCAACCCGCAACCCAGTGCCAGCCAGCTGAAAAAGGGTTTGGCAGTGCGTTATGCCTATCCAGCGGATGTCAAAAGCATGTCAGCTGCCAGAAGCGCTCTGAAATCCGGGTCTGAACCGGGCAAGCCGTTGAAAGGGCTTGATTATCGTGACACCCGCGAAGGGGATCTTACGCTGACATCGAAGCAGGCTATGCATGTAGTTGCCCATATCACAGGCTATGTCCATTTTGACAAAGCGGGCCTTTATAACATCGACTTTCTAACCAATGACGGTCTGGACGCGCGAATTGGCGGCCAGCGGGTTGGGCATTTTGATGGCCGTCAGCCTTGTGGCACCACGTTCATGGCAACAGTGAACGTACCCGTTGCCGGGTGGTACCCTCTAAACACCGTTTATTTCCAGCGTCTTGGAACATCCTGTTTGCATATGCGCATCGCACCAGAGGGAAAACAGGTAGAATGGGCTCCGAACAATATGTTCGCCCACTAACTTTGCTTAAAATTGTAGTTGGGGCTTGGTCAGCGTTTGGAGTACTTGAACCAGGCCCACAACACTGCAAGGAAATAGGCAATTACCCCTACCGTCAGCGTGAACCAAAGGTAGTTCAGCAGCGCCGCCACAAGCAGCGCAAAGCCAAGCATGAAAAATTTCACGTTGTCGCGTGATATAGTCATCATTTTGAATGAGTAGGTCGGGATGCGGCTGATCATTAGAAATGCCACGCAGATCATCCAGACGCTGATGATTTCGGGCCTGATCACAGATGTTTCTGAAAACGGAAACGACACGAACACTGGCAGCAGGACCAGCAAGGCTCCGGCCGGGGCAGGCACGCCGACAAAGAACTCTCCCTTTTCGCCCTCGAATTCGGATTTCTTGCCGACGTTGAAGCGCGCCAGCCGGATCACGCAGCAAACAGCGAACATCAGCACCGCTATCCAGCCGACACGCGGCAGATCCTGCAAGGCAAACAGGTAAATCAGGATCGGTGTCGCGACCCCGAAATTCAGGAAATCCGCCAGAGAATCAAGTTCCGCACCCATCGGGCTTTCACATCTCAGTAGGCGCGCCAGTTTGCCGTCGGCCGCATCAATGATCGACGCCACCAGTATTAACAAGGTTGCGGCAATGAAGTGCCCCTGAAACCCCAGCCGGATCGCCGTCAAACCAGCACAAAGTGCGGCCAGTGTCAGCAGGTTTGGCAAAAGCTGAACAATGGGAAGTTCGGTCTTGGTGGATGGGGTCTGATCATCACGCATGTTTTAGCCCGTATGCGCCTGACGCGCAGGTTCGTCCGAAGTCAGATCGGCAAGAACGGTTTCGCCGGCTACCATCGACTGACCAACACTGACCATCGGCTGAACACCATCCGGCAGATACACATCCAGACGTGACCCAAAGCGGATCAGGCCAAACCGTTCACCGGTGCCCAATGTGCGCCCCTTGTCGACGAAACACACAATCCGCCGCGCCACGAGGCCCGCAATCTGCACAACGGCGATTTGGCGTCCGTCATTCATCTGGATGCAGACGCTGTTGCGCTCATTGTCTTCGCTGGCTTTGTCGAGCGAGGCGTTCAGAAACTTGCCCGGACGATAAGCCACGGCAGCAATCTCACCGGCAATAGGCGCGCGGTTAACGTGGCAGTTAAACACGTTCATGAACACGCTGACCCGTGTCAGGGCCTCATCCGCCATGCCCAGTTCCGCCGGAGGCACAGCCTTTTCGATCAGCGACACGATGCCATCTGCCGGGCTGACAAGCAGTCCCTCGCGCGATGGCGTGGTACGCTGCGGGTCGCGGAAAAAGTAATAGCACCAGACAGTCACGCCGACTCCGATCCAGCCCAAGGGCGTCCAGATCAGGAATAGCACCAGCGCAATAACTGCGAAAATAGCGACAAATCGGCGTCCTTCGGGATGCATCGGTTTGATGAAAGTGCCGAGCATGGTCATGAGGTTACGTCTCGCATTTAGGGCAGGGGATGGGCCTTTGAAGGCCGGTTTCCTCCCGGTATCATGTCAGACAGGTATAGTCGAACCGGTTTTGTGGGGGTTTTGGGTCAGGAAGTTTGCAGAGTTGGAGGTACAACGCAATGTTTCACAATAGTCACGAACGGTCTGTTGGGGCTGTGAGTTCAACGGGTGGTCGCAACGCGTTAATCTTTTTGGAAAGATGGAGTGTTTGGCATGAAGTATCGTCAGCGTAGTTTTACACTGATCAACAGAAGTCAGAGATGTGGGATCGATGGCAGCTGGGAGAGTCTCTCAGCTCGATTTGACGTCGGTTTGACCGTGCGTCGCCAGTCGATCATATGCAGTAGGGGCCTGATCCATTGAAAAGGCGCTGTCAATGACGGTCTTGACGATCCCTTCGTTGATCAAAGCACCAAGCTCTGCCAACATTTTTCCGTCGCCTGACATTTGAACAAAACACTCTCCGGTAAACCCGGGGCAATTCAGCGTAGCGATTTGCCATTTTGC
>PIVL01000342.1 GCA_003354145.1 Paracoccaceae bacterium | reverse complement strand
GCCGTATCCGGTGATCGCCTCAGCCAGGCTGCAAAACGCTTGCAGGCGCGCAAGTGACTGGTATGGGAGGCCGGGCCGAGATTGCGCGCACTCATATCCGCGATCATGCGCGCACGAAGAGGTGTCGTTGATGTGGATTGCTGGATGTTCATGGGGAAAACCTTCTGGCAACCGAGGCAAAATCACCTCGATCAACAGCACACAGCCGACCCCCAAACCCGCGCAACATATTCCTATTCAGTACAACGCCTGCCACAAAACGCCATATCGCAAAGCGATTTAGTGCTTGGGCGGTTTCCGGTCCTTCGCTGCGAATGCGTGGGCTCTCGGGCGATTTCCAAAAAGCTGCCATTCACTCGGGGGAAATCCGATCTGGTCAAACTTCCGTTGCGCAAAACCTTTCAGCGGTACGATGATCCTGTCAGACTTGGCTCAACCCGTTGCGTGGATACGGTGGTCACATCCAAACACATAGTGACAGATCGGAAGCACGTCGTGTAACAGGCACGCGGCGAGGAAGAACAGGACCGCCCCACCCAAAGATGCGATGATCATCCGGTGGTTTCGTTCGACCGTTTCATTGAGCGCAAACATAATTGTCTCTCCTATTTCTACTGCGGGATCGCCTTCCGGGCAGCTGCAATGCGTCCCGGCAAATTCGCATCGGCTCCAGCGTTTTTCCGGCAGCAGTGAATGACAGATCGCCAAGAAACGGCTGGTCAAGCGCATGTTGTCAATCTTGTTAGCGCGTCACTTCTTCATCAGGTGCTGGCCGCGCAGCGCTCCCCACAGAACTGCCAGACCGCAAAAGATAATTAAAACCGGTGCCAGCGGAAACGGCACCCGGAACAGCTCCCAAAGGCCGCCCGCCAGGAACATAGCGCCAATCACTAACCAGAAGCCTTCGATTTTCAGGCCCCATTTTCTGCGAAGCGCAGCCGCGCCCAGAATGATGACTGCTATGCCGAGCAATCCCCATCCCCAGCCGATATCGATCAAAACCGCAAAGCCAATCCAGATCAGAAACAGCGCCCAGCCGATGCTGTCTAACCTGTCAGACAAAGCGCCTCTAGCGACAATGTTATTGCCGTTCGGCCTGTGTCTATCATCCTGGGTCATTGTGTCGTGCCCTCCATTAACTCGTGGACCAGTGTGCTGCGATGCTGGCTCAGTCCGCAGGACGATCAGTGTTCCGCCATCGGGTTCCGATCTTGCGGATATAGCCTGCCGCCGTGATCATCATGATCCCAAGCAGCACGAAACCCGCAGCGATGATCCACGCAAGAATCCTTGGTTCAAAGACGATCAGTGCGCCAAGCGCTACAAAAATGATCCCGGGGATCACCAGCGCGCTTCGCGAAAAGGGTTTCTCTATCATGCCCTTGCAGATTTCCGCCATAGGGCACATCGGTATTGGTTGGGTTTCAGGCATCTCTGGTCTCCTCACGCTACGGGTGCAGTCGCTGGTCTAAGCCGCGTCGATGTTTTTCGACCCCAGTAATTCACGCGCTTTCTTGCGAATGGCACGCTCGGCCCCGTGATTTACCATTAGACCGACCTTAACGGCTTCGGCGGCTTGCTCGTTGGTGATGCCGAGCTCGCGGCATTTGGTCCAATGATGATCCATACAGGGGTGACAATTGGCTGCCGCCGCTGCGCCCATTGCTATAAGTTCCTTGGTAACGTCGTCCACTGCACGTTCTCCTCACCAAAAGCACAAACATATTACACGATTCGGAATGAGGCCGCATTGATCTAGCGCAATCCAGCGGCGCGATTGACATCTTCTTAGGAAGACCTTGTGCAGAACAGACTGGCCACCTGACTTCCGCGGATGTCGGCTTTGCGATATTGGACGAAACCGCTCTGCCGCCGTTCCGACCTATCTTGTCGAACAGCCGCTTCAGACCACCGAATACCCGAGCATTGAGCCAACTTGCTGAAAAAGATGAAGCATCTGCGCTTCGGGAATGGCTGCTTGCGGAGCGTGGTTCAAGCTCGGCCCGCTGCGCCGCCGCAAGTCGGCTCTGAGCCCATACTGTCATTTTCTGCACCACATTTATTTAGTCACTAAGGGCGGTTCCCGGTCTTTCGCAGCCAACTGCGCGGATGACCTAGGTTCGGATAATGCCGCCATTTGGTCATGTACGTTTGATGACCATTCTTGGTGCACCGCGATAGTCTGTGTCTTATCAGCGATCAAAACAGGTCCAAGTCCAGGTGCCCATGCAATCCGTCACATCGCGTCAAGTGCAGATTTCAGGAGGCTCTCGATTTTTTCGATCGGATGGTTTGTAAGGGTCTTGGGGATTTCGGCCAACACCTTCTTTGCCGTATCAGAGTTTAGTTCCGTGCGCAGATCTCCAATAACCTTGGGCGGTGCGACGATAACGATCTCGTCAAAGGCACCGTCTTGCGCTGCACGGTTAAGAATCGCTGCCACCTCTTTGGCAAAGCGCTCCTCGGACAACTGGTGCCAGTCGGCCTCTTGCAAAACAGCGCGGCGTACGCCCGGGACAGAATTTGCGCGACCAGGACGGTCACTGCCTTGTGCATGGCTGGCCGGATTGTCCAACGCCTGATGCCAGACAACCCGCAGATCATAGTTGTTCGTATTCAGGTGGTTGCGTAGGAAAAGCGCTTTTTTTCCATCCGCGACCAAAACCCAGTTTCCCGTTTTCAGAAAAACCATCTGTTGCTCCTCCTATGATTTACCGGTCCAGAACATCATAAGATATACTGCTGGTTCGCAACTTGATCGAAATCAACAAATGCGCATGGAAAAATTAGTCTCCCCGTATTCTCTTTCTGAGTAAAGACCGCGTCCTTGCCCTTGAAACGGGCCTTTGCCGCAGCGGTCACGAATGGCCGGAAACGGATTCTCAACCCAGAAAACCGAAAGTCAGCTTTGTCTGCACCCTTCCAGTTCATCGGTGCGGCAGCGAATGGGTCAGCGCCTCGTCCACCGTGATCTGATCGCCATGCCGCTTTACCACGTCTGACACGCGCACAGCGCCCCTGTGCCCGCACGAGCAAGTCGGGTGGAGTGTTCCGTGTCGCAGGACTGACAGGCGGGTGCCTTCACGTTTGAGCATGGGGTGGGGATAGGAGAGCCAAAATGACGCAAAAATCCCAACCCATCCTTAGACTATCACGAGTGGGCGATCCGCTTTAAATGGGGTCTGGTCTTCACTTGAAAAGCAAGTACCGCTAGCATTCAAGACTCTAATTTGAATTCACTATTTGGCCCCAAATGCTGCCATTTTCATAAGGAGCTGTCATGTCAAAAGTTTTCGGGGAGGGGTCTATGGCTCCTACAATTGCAGAAGATGCCGATTGGCCCCCCGCTAAACCAGTTCAATTCGACATACCTAACGTATTTCCCTTGTGCACCGTCCAAGCGGTAGCACAGCCCAATGGAACCATCATTGTTACGATACGAAACCATGAAGGCGGGCAGTATGAATTGACGTCCCCACGCATTGAAAGATCGGGAACTACTCCTATTAAATTTGCTTTCCGTTGGAATGAAATCAACGCTTCGCTTGCCGTTTCAGGGAAAATCGTCGACAGAACCGATGGAAAGGCAGACTTTGACGAAGCCACCCTCGTTGTCACCGAGAAACAATGGACCCCTGATAAGAGCCTACAAGCAGAACTTCGTGAACTAGCTGCGAAAAACCACACGGAGCGGACTGAGTATGAACGCGCAAAAAAACCTAAGGATGGCCATAGACTTCGCTCTCTCCAAGAAAACCTTTTATCCCTTGCGGAGAGAACCGAGGCGCTGTCCGATCTACTGAAACTGATCCACGTAGGAAAAATACATCATCTATCCAGTGTTTCTGCCCATCTCAGATTGTTGGTCTGTCATGCCAAGAAAAATGCCCACCCATTGCTTCAGCGTGTAGCTGGGCTGATTGATGAACCTTTGATCATCTTCGGCCTACCGCCCAACGCACATGAAAAGGCAGTTGCCAACGGATACCTGCCTGACATTGCCGATTTTTCACTAGTGAGCGCTGAACCAACGCGCGGGTGTTATGAAATGGACATCGACGGGTGGCTTAAGCAGACTGGTATTGTCTACTACGGAGCTGAAAGGTCCAATAATGACTTTATCAAGTTATTCGCAGACTCCGATGGTGCCCACCACGACCCTAGTTTGACGCCAGAATTCGACTTCTGGAGCGAGCTTCTTGTTTCCGGATCGGCCCATCGAAACCAAATTTTGGTGAGAACTAGTGTTATCGTTATCGGATTGTCGAAAACTCTGCTGGAAAAGGCCAAAGAGTATCCTTAGGGGTTCCTGCTGCCAAGGCGCAGCAGATGTGAGAAGAAGTTTTCTGCTTGGTTGGTACAAGATTCGTCCCTCGAATACCCCAACGCAAAAAAGCCCGCCACGGCGCGAACCGGGCGGGCAAGGTTGTAGTCATTGGGCCCAACTGGCGCTTCCGGCCCAGACCTGCCGTTGGTCAAGTGACCTGATGCCGCAGTGCAGCTTTCGCTTTGCTGCCGTTGGTGCATCGCGCAGAATTTTGGTTTTCTGAGCGATTAATGTGTGGGACATAGCGGATCTTCTAGCGATGTAGTGAAAAACAT
>PIVL01000341.1 GCA_003354145.1 Paracoccaceae bacterium | reverse complement strand
CGCATGTCTTCCATCATCCGCTCACGCAGCGGGGTCATTTTATCCTCTGTCATGGGAACCTCCTGTTCTTCGATTGAGAAAGTCCCAATCGTCAGACAGGTTCGTCAGATCTCAAAATCACGCTGCTCGGATCAGCGCGCACCACCAGCCACAAACGCCATTGCCGCGCCAGCGGCTTCGTCCATGGATATTGGCTGAGCGACTGGATTGAACGACTGCTTCGGGGAAATCGTGCTGCACTGCGAAATCGCGGTCACCGTCTCGACCGGCATAATGTTGCGAACTTCGCTGCAGTCGCATCATGCCGGTTTGTCCGCAGAGCGGAAATAGATGTCCCAAATCTCGCTGCGCTGTGAATGTACGTCCGCTTTTCACTCTGCGGCGCAGCTAACAATTTTGGCGTTTGCATTGCTGCACTTGCGAGCGTTTGCGCAGTAGCACTTCCGGTATGGGCTCGAAACAGCTGTTCGCCGCATTGGACATGTGTCTCCGCAATTGGTCACGATATGACCAACACCTAATGATTCCACGCTTCTAGGATGTAGTCCAAGAAGCTGTCAGAAATCCTATCTACCAGCCCAATGCATACTTATGCGCAAATCGTGCAAACTAATGGGGTGGGTGCAGGTTTGTGCGCGTCCCTAAAGAAGCTGGTCAGACACATCGCTAAGACCGCACTATCATCGGAGCATCACAGCGAACCCACATCACCGGCCTAAGTCAGTTAAAGCCTTGATTTAATCAACAAAAAATGGCGCCCCCTGCACGATTCGAACGTGCGACCTACTGCTTAGAAGGCAGTTGCTCTATCCAGCTGAGCTAAGGAGGCATACTCATTTACTACCATCAGGACATGGGCATTGAAAGTCAAAAACCAAGCAAACTATTTGAATCGATTGGTTTTTTAATGATTCCTCAATGCGAATTGCAATTGCCGGGCGGGGTCGGGTCCTATCCAGACTGTCAGATACTTCGTATCTGTCCCCATCACGACGCTAAAAAGCGAGCCGCTTGTCTCGCTTTTCTTTACGCTCTGCGATGGCCAGCCTGGAACCTTAGACCCTTTACAAGTTCAAATCGCTTTGTATCGGCTTTGCCTCGTTCCGGCCGCCTTCGGCAGCCAAACCAAGTCAATTTGATCCGCGATTTAATCTTGTAAACCCCGCCCTAATCGACTGCCAAAGAGAAACCGGTTTTACGAGAAGATCGGCGCTCAATAATCTTTTCCAGACTATTCCGATCTCCTACGATCAATACGTGCTGCCGGGCGCGTGTGATAGCCGTATAAAGCCATTCCCTTGTGATCATAAGATCGGCCAAAATGACGTAGTCTGTTGAGCCAGAGCGCCGAGTTACAAAACTTGCCCTTGCTGCGTGAGGCGTGTGAACAGCAGACCAGTTTAGTTTGCAAATAGGAAAGCCGTCTGATTGAACGCTGCCGTTGTCAGTTTCATTTGGCGGCTTCACAACTGCAACTGGTTTGACGATCTGGCCATTTTCCAGCAGGAAACCTTGGAAGCTTATCATAAGATCGACCCATGCTGCCGAATAGGTGCGATCCGTGAATGGCTGCCCATTCTCCTGTGCAAACAGAGGCACTAAGGGTTCGAATGGCGAGGAAGGGCGACGCTCGTAATCCAGGGCAATTTCAGGTATGTTCTTCGATCTTCTGTGGTTCCGCTGACGATCCAGCATTCCGACCACACGGGATAGGACACGAATGTCCTTCGTTTTTCCTGTCTTGTCTGAATTGATGTGGATCAGTTTAATGGGGTCTTCGACGTTAAAATCATCGAGGTGATTGGCCCAGCTGTCTAAATCAAGCCATTGGCAAGACTGTCCACGGAGGCCCGTTTCCAACATAAGTGTCAAAAGCCGGATTACACTAAGGTTGATTCCCTGCGTCGCCTTTCTCGTCCCAACGACCAAGAGCTGAGGTATCTGGAATACCTTGAAAACATCGTCCTGATAGCGGATGTTGAACTCAACATCGAGCGGGCGAAAGTCGATAATGTGATCAGAGGCCTGAGCGGTGAAATTGCATATTTTTGCAGCGATTTTTGGGTTCGCTTCAAGATACATGCCAATCCGCTCTACCTCATGGATAAAAAGAAACACGAGGGGGTAGATTTCCTTAGTAAACGGAACCTTCGTGGTGCCGGAAGGAAGCGGGACAAAAGGGAAATCCTTTTTGTGGAAGGGGCATCGGAACCCCGGCCCCGCAATGTCAGAGAACTCTTGCGACGCGAGGTTCAATTCAATCCACTCGAAGAAGTCCTGAACTAGATATAAGTTTGCCTGGCGAGTTGAAGCCTTCAGACCGCGCTCTTTGAGATATTCCAAATAGGTAGGAAAAGATATTGGACGATACGTTTGATCAACGAATGGATACCGCGTAAATTGCTTTGGTGACGCTGGCATGTGGATGGCCTCGGAGGATTCCATTGCATGCGCCGGGAGCATTATTGCCATATAATCGGCAAGAACATACAGTCCGATTCTGCGCCTTTCATTGGCCGAGCGTCCTGTTTGCTCTCGGTGTACGAGGTAATCTGTTAACAGCTTGTCCCACAGCTGAACAATCGCTTCTGAAGGGGCAAGCTCTTCCAGCTTCAATTGCGGATGAATGTAGAAGAAGCTATCACCGGATCTTTTTCGAGGAATGAGAAAGGCGTCTAATTTCTCAAGCTCGGAACTCTGAAAAGAACTCGAGTGATAAGCTCCCTTCTTTGCGGCTTCGTACGCATCTGCATCGAGTACATCCAACCCGGAAACCCGCAGCAAAACGCCTACATCGAGCGCTACAACCGCACGGTTCGGCAGGAATGGCTGGCTCAGAATATCTTTGAAACGATAGAGGAGGCACAGGAACAGGCCACACAATGGCTCTGGACTTACAACAACGACCGACCCAACATGGGCATCGGCGGGATCACACCCGCCATGAAACTGAAAATAGCCGCGTAATTCTACAGGCGGACCCCATTAAAAATGCTAAAGGATTCACACATCTGTTAATGCATCACCATAGGCGATGGCATTGAACTGTTGGAGGCCATTTCTGAGTGTGATCGGCCCGGGTGGTCTTGTTGATCTATATCCATCCCACCCTCCCAGTTTGGCAATGACCCAAGAAGCCCAAGCCAGGCTACGCAGATGATGTGGGTTCTTCTGGGCGTCTGTTGGCCCTTCCAGTCGTGGGCGCAGTTTTTCGAGTGTTCGTATTTCGGATGATGTGAATGCTACGTTGCAATGTTCTGCACTCTGTCCATTGCGGGCCTGGACGAGCTGAAGTGTTGTACATGCGGCCAATGCCGCAACAGCTGTGAGTTTTAACAGCCCGTCGGCAGTGGCCAACTGGCTATCTTCCAATCGAAGCCCCTGCTGTTTCAGAATGCGGAAGAATTGCTCGACAATCCAACGTTGGCGATACCATTCGACGATTTGCCATGCCTGCGCGCCATTCGTAACCTCATGTGTCGTCAGAAGCCTCCAGATAATGGGCTTGCAATTTTGGGGCGGATTGAGCTCCATGACCTCCACCAGACGCAAAGGGATTGCTTCTGGAAGGCCCTTTTCCAGCGTTTGATGCGGGCGTTTAATCGTTACCTGACCAAATCGCATTCTCAGCATTGTGCGGCGCTCGGGCCGTCCAGGCTGCGCCCGAAGGACAAATTCCGTGTCACCTGCCAAGGTAAGATCCGCCGTAGAAAGGCGACCTCCTTCCAGAACCACTCGATCCTGCATGGCCCGTGTCAGCAAATGGAAGTCAGGAGCAGGAATCCGTGCCCATTCGGCATAGATGTCGCTTTCGCGATCTGCAACAACAGTCACCATAGCCGCATCGCGCAAAACTTCTTTTGCTGCAACCGGGGTGCTGAGCCATCGCCCGGATTCTTTATCTGCTAAAGGTCGTCTGGAATGAGGAACGGTTCGCAGCCCGGCACGGGTCCCGATTTTCCCGGAAACCAAACCAAGACAGCCAAAGGTGTCGGCATCCACCGCGAGCATGACGTGCAGCAGCAATCCGTGCCCCATCCCTTTTCCGATCTTGCCCAACCCCCTGCGCTGTGTTGCCGTGGTCTTGAAATTGATTTCACTGGTATCTTGTATCGCCAGAATATGCCGCCCGGAACAGACAGGGCCTATGCGTTCGCCCCATCCTTCCACCAACCTTTCTATCGTGACACGCGGGTTTGCCAGAAACCGGCCGAAACGGACAATATCGCTGCGGCGCCCACCTGCCAGTTGCCGCAGACAGGTACTTTTACGGCCGATCATTCGTTCAAGGAAATCAGACCCACATCTATCTAACCGTTGATCCCCAAATCGTCCCAATTCGCTCAGCATAACGTATCCGCCTTCCCAAATTAATTTGGCATCACCGAATCACATTTGGTCAGCTTGAACGAGCAAAAATATGGGGAGCACAATGTAAACTCATCTCAGCAAAAAGCCGGAAAAGATGTGTGCATACCTTAGACTAAAAATGGGGGGATTACCTCTGTATGCGGCCAACAGACCGCTCCACGCGAGTATAGTTCTTCATTTGTTCCCCTCTATGAGGAGAATTTTTATAGCTATAAATATGCTCCTGTCAAGG
>PIVL01000727.1 GCA_003354145.1 Paracoccaceae bacterium | reverse complement strand
TTGGAGTGGGCCCTCTGTCAACAGGGCCCCTTAAAAGGGACATACATACCTATAAGACCAGCCTACGGCTGATAAGGAGGTTGTGGGGTGTTTTTTTTCCACCTTGGCTTGAGTGAGACTGTCAAAAGGGAACACAACCACGAATGGGGTCTAACAGTTAATACTAACCAGTACTACTACTATCGCTATCACCACCTAATACTTACTACAGTTTAACTACTATTTACTACTTACTACTGCTTACTATTTACTGCCACCTACTACTGGTACTACTACTACTGCTACTACTACTATTCTTACTATTACTGCCGCCACCTGCTGCTGTACTACTGCTGCACTGCTGTTGCACAACTGCTGCAACAATGCTGTACCACTGCTGCGCCAATGCTTTACTTTCTGCACCACGCTGAACCACGAACTCTGCACCATTCTGCACCACTCTGAAGCACGCTGTACCACTTCGTACCACTCTGTACCACTCTGTACCACTTAGGCTGGATTAGGAACCAACAAGGCCAGCGGGACGAACCAAGCCGGGGGGTCAGGGCCAGCAGGGCTCGACAGAACCTCTGTACCACTCTGTACCACTCTGTACCACTCTCAACAACTCTGTACCACTTTGTACCGTTCTGAACCAATCTGTACCACTCTGTACCACTCTGTACCACTTAGGCTAGATTAGGAACCAACAAGGCCAGCGGGACGAACCAAGCCGGGGGGTCAGGGCCAGCAGGGCCCAACACAACCTCTGCACCACTCTGTACTACTCTGTACCACTCTGAACAGCTTTGTACCACTTCCTGTACCAGTCTGTACCAGTCTGTACCACTCTGTACCACTCTGTACCACTCTGAACCACTCTGTACCACTCTGTACCACTCTGTACCACTCTGTATCACTCCGTACCACTCTGTACCACTCTGCACCACTCTGTACCACTCTCTACACCACTCTGTACCATTCTGCTCCACTTCGTACCACTCTGTACCACTTAGGTTAGGTTAGGGACCAACAAGGCCAGCGGGACGAACCAAGCCGAGGGGGCAGGGCCAGCAAAGCTCAACACACGAATCAAAAAATACCCAGGTCATTCGGGACAAAAACCTGTGCATTACACTCAGCACGCTGAGCTGG
>PIVL01000726.1 GCA_003354145.1 Paracoccaceae bacterium | reverse complement strand
GAAGCCGTTCAACGGCTCAAGTTTCTCTACGCCACGCCCGCTGCAGCAGTTTTTGCCAACACGCCTGTCCGCAAGGTGATGAATCCATGCACACTGTGTGGTATGTGGACAGTGGCCTCCCAGTGGCCTCCCAGTGGCCTCCCCAGCGGCCTCCCAGTGGCCTCCCCAGTGGCCTCCCATTTTTTCCAATAATTTTGCATAATGCAAATAAAGAGAAAGAAATGGTAGAACATACAATTTCTTTTCTTTTTTATTGGCATTATGCAAAATCATTGGAAAAAATGGGAGGCCACTGGGGAGGCCACTGGGAGGCCACTGGGGAGGCCACTGGGAGGCCACTGGGAGGCCACTGTCCACATATCACACAGTGTGCATGGAGTGTAGATCTCGCAACATGAAGTAGTGCCCTAAAACATGTAGTAAGCAAGTAAAGCACTGCTAACCCACAACCCTGGTCAATACTTAAGTTCAGATGGCTCCTTCTTATTTTCCCCTTCCCCCCTACAATCAATGTTGCTTAGACATGTGGGCAGCAGTGTCAGAAGCAGACACCTACGCGAATTTCTCAACCAACATTGACATCAGGGGCAGAGGGAGGGTTAAACTCAACAAATACACTTTATGTGTTAACTCATGATGACAACCAGTCCGTTCCATCACTCTGGTAATATTTTTGGACCCTTCAACATTGCAACCGGGGGTGAGGGGGTTGAGTGGCGAATACATGACAACACTGGCATCTGAACTTAAGTATTGACTAGTGAGGTTCGTCATTTCGTCATCGACTTCTCTTGTTTTGTGTCACACAGTCGGCCCCGCACTTGCCGAGTACGTTTTTGCCGAAGCCGTTCAACGGTTCAAGTTTCTCTACGCCACGCCCGCTGCAGCAGTTTTTGCCAACACGCCTGTCCGCAAAGGTGCTGAAAATCCATGCACACTGTGTGGTATGTGGGCAGTGGCCTCCCAGTGGCCTCCCAGTGGCCTCCCCAGTGGCCTCCCAGTGGCCTCCCCAGTGGCCTCCCATTTTTTCCAATGATTTTGCATAATGCCAATAAAAAAAGAGAAATTGTATGTTCTACAATTTCTTTCTCTTCTTTTGCATTCTGCAAAATCATTGGAAAAAACGGGAGGCCAC
>PIVL01000725.1 GCA_003354145.1 Paracoccaceae bacterium | reverse complement strand
GAAAGCCCCAGAACCAGGGCCGTAGCGGTGGATAGTATCAATGTACGTTTCATTATTTCTTCCTCCTCACTTGTTTCAGTGTATTCATGATAGCAATTCCCCGGTGAACCCGCTTTGATGTGGATCAAAGTCGGTTGGCTAGAATTGAATTGCATTCCGGGGAAACCACTGGCCCGTTTGGGGCCAGTTCGATGTGGCGCAGCCAAAGCCCCGCAGCGGTCGTGCCGCGGGGCGTGCCGCATTAGTCGTCTTTGCGGTTACTAAAAGTTATTGGCGTTGTGCGCGCCCGAATTTGCCGGATCGCCGTCATAGGGCTCGTCACTTAGATCACCGGCTTCTATGAAACATTGTGTGCCAATATCACCGTTCGGCAAAAGCCAGTAAGTAATTCTTTCACCATCGTTGCCTATGCCGGCATTGGAAATCCGGGCTTTTGTCTGCATTGAAAATTTTTCAAAAGACCAGTTCGCATTTCCGTTCACGTTGCAGTCGACCTCAACGGGTGCCCCCGCCCAGGCGATACCTGAAAGCCCCAGAACCAGGGCCGTAGCGGTGGATAGTATATATGTACGTTTCATTACTTCGTCCTCCTCACTTGTTTCAGTGTATTCATGATAGCAATTCCCCGGTGAACCCGCTTTGATGTGGATCAAAGTCGGTTGGCTAGAATTGCTGCGCATTCCGGGGAAACCCCTGGCCCGTTTGGGGCCAGTTCGATGTGGCGCAGCCAAAGCCCCGCAGCGGTCGTGCCGCGGGGCGTGTCGCATTACTTGTTTTTGCGGTTATTGGCGTTGTGCGCGAACGAGTTGCCCGGATCGTCGTCATGGGGTTCTGCATCATCGAGACTCGTGAAACAGACAGGTTCAGGTTCACCAGACGGGGGAAAATGGGTCACGTTCATTTCACCACCGTTGCCTAAGCCGGCATTGGAGTTCCGGTTGGCTACCTGCTTTGCAAGTTTTTCGTCGGACCAGTTCGCATTTCCGTTCACGTTGCAGTCGGTCACAACGATTGTTCCCGCCCAGGCGATACCTGAAAGCCCCAGAACAAGGGCAGTTGCGGTGGATAGTATCAATGTACGTTTCACTATTTCTTCCTCCTCACATGTTTCAGAACCTTCATGATAGCAATACCC
>PIVL01000724.1 GCA_003354145.1 Paracoccaceae bacterium | reverse complement strand
GGCAAACACCGAGAGGCCACCCAGATCGGAACGTGGAAGCGAGCAGCGATTGAAAATATGGCCGCAACATTTTCCAAACGAGGCGGTGATCCGGGGCGAGCCGATGAAGCTCAAATCGACAAGCTGCATTCGAAGATTGGCCAGTTGGTGGCGGAACGGGATTTTTTAGCCAACGCCTCGGTTCAGTTGCTCGGAACGCGAGGCAAAAAATGGTGAGCAAGGACCATGATCTGAGCGTTCGGCGGCAATGCGGATTGCTGTCGCTGGTACGCTCTAACCTGTATTATCAGCCGAAGGGTGAAAGTTCTGAGAACCTGCGCTTTATGGCCATCATTGATAAGCAGTTTTTGGAAACACCATGGTATGGGTCACGTCACCTTCTCGGCGATGCAGGCATCGCCTGTCAGGCAGTGAATGGCGCATTACATGCAACGGCAGGGACACAAATGTGGACGGCACAGGGTGCGGCGTTTGATGCGGCTCATGCGTTTGGTGCCGATTTATCAGACGCCAAACACCAGCAAGAAGCACCCGCAGCACAAGATTTACCCATATCTGCTGCGGGAACTGACGATTGATCATCCAAATCAAGTCTGGTGCGTGGATATCACCTACATCCCTATGCGTCGGGGCTTCCTCTATCTGGTGGCTGTTATGGACTGGTACAGCCGCAAGGTTTTGTCCTGGCGCTTGTCAAACAGCATGGAAGCAGACTTTTGCGTTGAAGCCCTGAACGAGGCCATCGCAGAATACGGAAAGCCAGAGATCATGAACAGCGATCAAGGCAGTCAATTTACCGGCTTTGAATGGACACAGGCGTTGAAAGATGCCGATATCAAGATATCCATGGACGGGCGCGGGCGCTGGATAGACAACCGGATGATCGAGCGGCTCTGGCGATCCCTAAAATATGAATGCATCTATCTCAATGCTTTTGAAAGCGGATCGCTGGCACGCACAGGGATCGGAAAATGGCTGGCATACTATAACACTGAGCGCCCCCATTCGACCCACGGAATATTGACGCCAGATGAAGCCTATGAAAGAAAAACAGAACCCGTGAAATTGGCAGCCTAAATGAAACAGTGATCCATCTTAAACTGGCTGCTAACTGGTCGAAAAAGTAGGACCACCTCT
>PIVL01000723.1 GCA_003354145.1 Paracoccaceae bacterium | reverse complement strand
TCTGCATTTTTGAACGGATCGCGTGCGCTGCTGGTCGCCATACCGCGCGGGTTCGCGTTCGGTTCGCGCGTCGCCGATCTGCATACCGTGCGGATTGGCGTGCTCCTCGCCCGCGTCGCGGCGCTCGTGCCGTCGAGGAAACCGTTTCGCGTGTCGCGCGTGTTTCCTCGACTCTCGCGCGACCCTCCCGGGACACCCATGGGACACCCATGCGACACCCGGGACAACCGGGGGACCTCCAGCGGATCCCCCTGGACTCTCAGTGGACCGCCCGCGTGCCCCGATATGACTCCCCGGGGACCCCGGGAGACGCCCCGGGGTCCCCAGGGACCCCCAGTGGATCCCAAGGGACCCCGAGGGGACGCCCAGGGACTCCCCGGAGGATCCCCCACTCTATGGGAACACCTAGGGAATCCCAGGGGACCATAGGGGACTCCCCGGGCCCCCTCGGGGACCCCGGGGGACCCCAGGGGACACCAAAGGGACACCCAGGCACCCCCAGTGCATTCCGGGGAACTCCCGCGGATCCGCAGCGGCTACCCGGGGGACCCCAGGGGACTCTCGGGGGACCCCGAGGGGGTCCCCAGGGGACCCCGATGCCGCACATGCCGCACTATGCCTCGCTTGTGCCCTGCCTGTGCTCTGCCCTTGTCCTGCATGTGTGCTGCCTGCGCCTCGCCCGTGCCCCCACCTGTGCTCTGCCCGTGCCCCGCCTGTGTCGTGCCCGTGTCCTACCTGCACCCCGGGGCTCGTTTGGACCCGTGGGGGCGCGCCGTGGCACATCCGGGTACCCCCTGGGCGATTCGGGCTTCCATGGATCCATCGGGGTCTCTGGCTGCTCATCCGGGTACCCCCGAGCACATTCGAGGTTCCATACGCATCTCGGGACCCGTTTGGGCCCCCTGGGGCGCGATGTGGCTCGTTTAAGTTCCACGGGCCTCATTCGCGCCCCTTGCGGTTCAGTCGGGCGTCTTGGCGCATGTTTGGCTCTCCCGGCGCGCGTTTGGGCTCTTTGAGGCTCATTCGGGCGTTGTGAAGCCTGCGGGGGCGCGTTCGGTCCTCCCAGGGCTTGACGTAGCTGGCATGCCCCCCCCCACCCCCACCCCCCTGTGGCTGATTCGTATTTGTTGGGGTTCA
>PIVL01000722.1 GCA_003354145.1 Paracoccaceae bacterium | reverse complement strand
CAATACATTTGTTGGTCGTCATGTTGAGCTTCAACAGTTTTCCGCAATTCTGTCTTCCTGTGCAGAAACGGGGAACGGACACGTTGTGTATCTTCGCGGCGAAGCCGGAATTGGCAAAACCCGTCTAACCGAAGAACTAGAAGCCATTGCGTTGAAAAACGGTTTTCAGTCACATCGGTCACTAATTCTGGATTTTGGCGTAGGCAAAGGTCAGGATGCAGTCCGATCGCTGGTTCGAAGTCTTTTGTCGGACCAGATGTCAGACAAAGAAGACTGGCCAGAGGTTGCAGAGCGTGTAATTGCCGAAAACCTTGTTCCGGAAAATCAAAGCATGTTCTTGAACGACCTGCTGGATATCCCACAATCTCCGCAGGCGTTGTCACTGTACAATGCGATGAACAGTGACAAACGCAATCAGGGAAAGCGGGATACGGTCGCCAGTTTGGTCGCTGCGCTAAGCACCCGAAGCCGATTGATATTGATTATCGAAGATATGCATTGGGCCGATGATCTGGTGACCAGCCATTTCGCCGAACTTGCCCGCACCATTGCGAATATTCCGGTAATATTAATGCTGACTTCGCGCATCGAAGGCGACCGGATTGACGAGGCGTGGCGCGCGACAACAGCCTCAACTCCGATGATTACGCTGGACTTACGACCGTTGCAGGCAGCCGACGCGATGAAACTTGCAGCGGAATTCCTGGAAACATCCAGCCAGTTTGCTGTATCCTGTGTCGAACGCGCAGACGGTAACCCGCTTTTTCTTGAGCAGTTACTGCGTAGTGTAGAATCCAATGCGGAAAAAGGCGTGCCCGCGTCAATTCAGAGCATCGTTCAGGCGCGAATGGATGGGCTTGTTCCGATAGACAAACAGGCCTTGCAGGTTGCTTCGATACTAGGGCAACGGTTTTCGCTGGATGCGCTGCGTAATCTGATCGGCAGTGTCCAATATGACTGTGGAGCGCTCATCGAAAACTACCTTGTGCGACCAGAAGGCGATACGTTTTTGTTCGCACACGCGCTGGTGCGCGATGGGGTTTACAATTCTCTGCTGACCGCAAACCGAAGTGAGCTGCATCGCCAAGCTGCTGATTGGTATCAAAACCGCGATCTGACGCTTTACGCCCAGCATTTGGACAG
>PIVL01000721.1 GCA_003354145.1 Paracoccaceae bacterium | reverse complement strand
CGTGACATGGACGTGGCAGGCTTGGCGCGCGTGGCGTCGGCTCGGGTTTGCGGCGGCCTGCGCTGCGGTCTGGGCCGGGCTTGCGAAGCGGGCTCCTGCGAAGGCGCTCCGCGTCGCGCTAAGGCTTGCCGATGGCTTCGGGACTTCTTTCCGGTGCAGGCCGAGCAGGAAGCTCGGGCACGTGGTTCCGGTGAGACACCTTGGCAGGACTTTTGGCAGCAGCTTTGGGAAGAGGCTGTGAGGGAGGGCGTGGAGCTGCGCGAGCCGCAGAGAGTCTGTTGCCAGAGGTCGGTGCGGGCGCGTGTGCCACTGCAGGCCTCCGGCCGGCCAGCGTCCTTCTGTGCTCCGGTTCTCCCGGTCTTCGACGAGGCAGGGCAGCTCCGTGGCGGCACGGAGGACATGCGACGTGCTGTTCATGCAAAGAACGCCGGGTCTGCTGTGCACGGCAGCGAGCTTTTCGCTTTGCCTTCGGACTTCCTGTGCTGCGATTGCGGGAGCGCTTTCCGTCAGCTGCAGGTAGGGAGCTTGACGGGGGCTCAGGTCGACGAGTGGAGGCGGCGCCTGTGCATGCAGGGTCGCTGCGGCCGGGACGAGTTAGTCATGGAGCAGAAGAGGCTGGAGGCTCGGGACGAACTCTTGGAGCATGCTAGGGGTGCGCTGATGGTTCAGAAGATGTCGAAGGAAAAGCGGGGTGCCCTAACGAAGGAGCAGAAAGAAAGATTTTTCAAACAGTTCAGGCAGGAAGCTCTGCAGGCCACTTGTTTGAAAGCAGCGCAGGAGGAGGAGAAGGCGGTGTGCTTTCTTGAGGCCGAGGTGGCCTCGGTGCTGGGTCGCGCGGCTCGCAAAGCGTTGGAGCCTGCCGTGTTCGTGCGCGGCCCCAGCGTCGCGCAGCAGGAGTGGCTTCGGCGACGCTTCGGAGTGACGAGGATGGAGGACGGACGTCGGGGCTGCTTGCCTTTGCGTCGGGCGCAGGACGGGCAGGCTGTTTCCGGCTGGACGGCCTACACGGGCGCGCCCGGCGATCGTTCCGCGGAGGTCTGGGTGTGGCGTCTCTGGGCGCGGGCGTGTGGGGGCTTCGAGGCTTTGTCGGAAGAGGACCAGGCGAAGCTGGAAGTCGTCGAAGGGTTAGACAATGTGGACTTT
>PIVL01000720.1 GCA_003354145.1 Paracoccaceae bacterium | reverse complement strand
TATTGTTATTGTTGTTGTTGTTGTTGTTGTTGTTGTTGTTGTTGTTGTTGTTGTTGTTGTTGTTGTTGTTGTTGTTGTTGTTGTTGTTGTTGTTGTTGTTGTTGTGGTTGTTGTTGTTTGTTGCACATGTGCTCATGCGCTCTTGCTGCAAATGCTGCTGCTCCTGTTGTTGTTGTTGTCGTTGTCGTTGTTGCTCCTGTTGTTTTACACGCATGCCTGTTGCTGTTCCTGTTGCTGTTGCCTGTTGCTGCTGCTGCTGCTGGGTTTGCTTACCTCTGCCTTACCCCTGCCTTACCCCTGCCTTACCCCCTGCTTCCCTTAGCCTTGCCTTGCCGCAACAATACCCTTGCCACTGCCTTGTCGCAACAATACCCTTTGCTTGCCACTGCCTTACCACTGCCTTAGCCTTGCCTTACCACTGCCTTGCCCCAACAATACCCCTGCCTTGCCCCTGCTGCTGCTCCTGCTGCTGCTGCCACCGCCACATCCCTACCGCGCACGCTACTGCGGTCGTTTCCGACTGGCTGCGGCCGCCGCACTGTGCTCGGGGCGTCCAATCGCCCCGCAAAAGCTCGCTGGCTGAGAGCCGCACCTCACTGATCCGTACCGCACGTCATTGTGTGTGTGTGTGTGCGTGCGTGTGTGTGTGTGTGTGTGTGTGTGCCTGTGCGTGTGTGCCTGTGTGTGTGTGCGTGCATGTGTGTGTGGGGGGGCGCATGCGTGCTTGCATGCACGTGTGCGTGCGCGCGTCTGGCTGCGAGCCGAAAGCGCTGGCCGGGCCGAGCCCCTCACCACATGAGCACGCAGACCACCCGCACGGCCCGCACGGTCTGCGAGTCGGGGTTCGTGGACGTCATGGCCACGAGGTTGATGACGTAGTGCGTCTCCTGGCCCCAACCATACGTGTGATGGTACTCGACCTCCTGAACACCCTGGCTGAGAGCCGCACGCACCACCTCCTGCAAGCCCTGGGGGGCATCCCACCACTGCGCCATGCCGCGATGGTCGCCGTCCGCGATCTGCAGGACCACCTGCTGCGGGCTCGTCATCACGTTGCCGCCGAGGTAGCTGGCTGTGAGCCGCATGTTCGCCTCCGGGTCGCGGGGCCGCCCCATGTCCAAGGGGTTGGAGTGCTCGACGCTGCG
>PIVL01000719.1 GCA_003354145.1 Paracoccaceae bacterium | reverse complement strand
CGCGAGGGGGCACACATGAGCAACAGCGGGCTTCCAGCGGCCCAAGAGCGCCTCAGAAGGCTTCAAGGGGCAGCAACGAACTACCGGAGGGTCAAACGAGCCACAGGGGGCCCGAATGACCAGGCGGCCCGAAAGGAACGTCGCAGGCCCCAGGGAGGCCGAGCAAGCCCCGGGGGACCCCGGGTGGCGCGAAGGAAGCCCGTACGAGCACCGGGGGTGCGGAACGAGCCAGCGGAGGCCCAAACGAGCCCCAGGAGACCCGGACGAGCAGGAGACCCAAATTCGCGATGGCAAGCCACAGGGGGCCGAGCCCGCTCCAGGAGGCTCCATGTGGCGCGACGGACGCGTGCGCGAGCACCAGGAGGGCCGAACGAGCCCCAGGAGGCCCAAATGATGCACATTGGGCCCCAGGAGGCGCAAACAGGTCCCAGGAAGTCCCAGTAGACCCGAACGGTCCACACGAGGTCCGAACGGGTCGCAGGGCGTCCGAGTGAGCCCCAGCAAATGCGAATGAGCCACGGGGGGCCCATGCGAGCTGCGTCAAGCTATGGGAGGACCGGACGCGCCCCGGGAGGCCTCAGAAAGCCCGAATGAGCCTCAAGAGGCCCAAACGAGCGCCAGGAGACCCAAACATGCGCCAGGACGCCCGACTGAACCGCAAGGGGCGCGAATGAGCCCCGTGGAACCTAAACGAGCCACAGCACGCCCCAGGGGGTCCAAACGGGTCCCGAGATGCGCCTGGAACCTCGAATGTGTTCGGGGGTACCCGAATGAGCAGCCGGAGACCCCGATGTATCCATGGAAGCCCGAATCGCCCAGGGGGCACCCGGATGGGCCACGGCGCGCCCCAACGGGTCCAAACGAGCCCCGGGGTGCAGGTAGGACACGGGCACGACACAGGCGAGGCACGTGCAGAGCACAGGTGGGGCACGGGCGAGGCGCAGGCAGCGCACATGCAGGACAAGGGCAGAGCACAGGCAGGGTACAAGCGAGGCATAGTGCGGCATGTGCGGCATCGGGGTCCCCTGGGGACCCCCTTGGGGTCCCCCGAGGGTCCCCTGGGGTCCCCCGGGTAGCCGCTGCGGATCCGCGGGAGTTCCCCGGAATGCACTGGGGGTGCCTGGGTGTCCCTTTGGTGTCCCCTGA
>PIVL01000718.1 GCA_003354145.1 Paracoccaceae bacterium | reverse complement strand
GCGGCAATCGAAAACGGCTGAGTCGTTTGAGCGATTTGTGTTGACGACGCCTATGATAGCACAATTGGTCCAACCAGCAATTTGTCTCGATTTTGGTGCCATCTGCAATTCTTCGAAACGATGAGCATTCCCAAATCCTGACCTCTCGATACTTTTAGACATCCCTACATCGTCACGGTTCGTTCTTGCTGGTGAGAATAGGCGGCACCATCGTGCAGGGCCCCTGCGAGATCGCATTCATCCACAACCACCGCCTCGGTCCCGAACCCACAGGCCAGGGCACCATCCGCGACGGTCGGACCACCTACACAGGCAAGTTGATCGACCAAGTACGCGGCAACCACCAACCACAAGGGACGAAGGCATGAAAAGCGACGTGATCGACATATCGGTTCAGCGACTACACGAAACCGAAAGCGCAGTTCTCGTAACAGACAGCAATCCTGAAAATGGTGTCTGGCTACCCAAGTCTCAAATCGAAATCGAACCCGCCGATGTTGAGGGGTTGTACTTTGTCACGCTGCCCGAATGGCTGGCATTGGAAAAGGAATTGATATGACTGAGATTGTAAAGGTACAGCGCCCCATATTGACGACTGATCCTAACGCGCCTTGGCTGATTTACGACGAGGCCCGAAAGCACGTCACGGAGGTGCCAGAGGCCGTGATCCCCGCCTACGTGAAAAAAGCAATGGGCGACGATTTCAAGGCGTATTTCGTGGGCGCATGGTCCTCAATAGTCGGCTGGGGATTGTCCGAGCGCGTCTCAGATTATCAGGCGTTCTGAAATGACCCAAGCCTATCCCCTACAGTGGCCAGTTGAACGGCCCCGGACACCAGCGCACAAGCGCGAGGACAGTCGGTTCGACGTGTCGCAACATAAAGCACAACGAGAATTGATCCGTGAATGCAACATGATGGGCGCGAAAAACCTCGTCTTGTCGACCAACATTCAGTTGCGGCGCGACGGCCACCCTTATCCTCGCAAAGAATGGGTTGGCGGCGATGATCCAGAGATGATGTGTCGGTTGATTGAACAGTCCAGAGAGGATGCCAAAGCAGATGGTCGGTTCAAGTCGGGCGCTGAATTCGAATACCGCTGGTCGCCGGGCCAATCGCCATGTCGAACCCGCGTGTCGATCCATATG
>PIVL01000340.1 GCA_003354145.1 Paracoccaceae bacterium | reverse complement strand
TGGGGCATCGAGAATACCCTTCATTGGCAGCTTGACGTCTCGTTCCGGGAAGACGCGGCACGCAACCGAAAGGACAATGGCCCGGCCAACATCGCCATCCTGCGCCGCCGCGCTCTCGATGTTGCCCGGCGCGATACTTCCAGGGGATCGCTATCAATCAAACTGAAGCGGGCGGGATGGGATGACACGTTTCTTCTCAACCTTCTCAATCAGTTAGACAGAGAATAGGCCATATGCGATTGCCCTGCCAAGAACTCAGGCAAGGTAGAATGGGGGGGTATTTTAGCTATTTCTGGGTCGCTCTACGGGGCGGCTCAATTTTCATCAGGCCGATTGGCACCCTTTGAACATTGCTCTCTCCGGGCGACCCAACTATCCCCACTCCATGCTCAAACGCGAAGGCACCCGCCTGTCAGTCCTCCGGTACCGAACACTCCACCCGACATGCTCTTGCGGGCATAGGGGCGCTGTGCGCGTGTCAGACGTGGTAAAGCGGCATGGCGATCAGATCACCGTTGACGAGGCGCTTAGCCATTCGCTGCCGCACCGATGAACTGGAAGGATGCAGACCAAGCTGACTTTCGGTTTTCTGGTTAAGAGGCAACTTCCGGCCCACACATGCCGTTGCCGAGCTTGCTTGGCGCTGCAAGGCAGCTTTCGCATTGCGGTCATTCGTGCACTGCGCAGAAATCCTTGCGATCGAAGTCGGTAGAGCGAGTTCAGTTGACCAGAGGCTGAATGGCCGCCCTCAGGTCCGTTTCGATTATTCCTTCCTGACTCTGTGGATTTCTTTCAATGCATCGCGGACGATAATACGGGAGGATTGCAAAAACAGTCCCGCGATCACGAATGCAACGATCAAGTCTGGCCAGCGGGAACCCGACCATGCCACGAGCCCAGCGGCGACCACGACCGCGGCATTGCCAAGAGCATCATTGCGCGAGAACAGCCAGACAGCTCGCACGTTGGCATCGCCAGCGCGATGTGGAATCAGGACCAGAGCGGCGGCGACATTGACGGCCAGCGCGACCAAGGCGACCATACCCATCAGGCCTGCTTCGATGGGTAAGTCGGTGAAGATGCGATGGATTGTGGTGCCGACAACGCCCAGACCTAGAACGCCAAGGAATACTCCCTGAAACAAAGCGGAACGCGCCCGCCACAGAATGCTCCAGCCGATGGCAACGAGACCAAGCAGGGTAATCAATCCGTCTCCCAAAAAATCGAGCGCGTCGGCCTTCAGGGCTTGCGAGCCGGACAGGAAGCCGCCGATCATCTCGATGATCCCGTAGCCGACATTCAGACCGATCACGATCCAGAGCGCCCGCCGATAGCCCAACGTCAAGTGAGTTTGATTTGCCTCGCTGGTCGCTTCATCCTCTGGCCGAAGAAGGTTGAGATGATAGCCCGCGTCGGAAACGGCGGCTTCGACGCCAGCCAACCGGTCATCCGTCGGCCTAGTATTCAGTGTGAGTATCTGAGAGGTGGTTGAGACATGAAAGTCAACGACCCCGGTTGCGTGAACAGCTTTTTCGATTTTTGCCGCACACGAAGCACAATCCATGCCTGTGACGCGATATCGGACGGATTGGGCCAATTATCAGTCGCTCCTTCGTGAAACGCCATTGATAAGGTTGCGAGAACCGCAATGCAATGACCGCGATACAACGAAAACCGTGCAACCAATATTCCGACGTTGTGGCCCACCGCGGGCTCAGATCTGCCTTCGGCAATGCAGCACCCCGGCACCGCCCTTGGGCGGACGTGCAGTCGAGAACGGCCCAAAGCCGTCTTTCGAGACCACTGTGGCGAAAGACCGGTTAGAGCGGTGAGTTCAAAGGGTGACCGCAACACTTTAATCTTTTTGGAAGGATGGAGTGTTAAGTATGAAACACCGTCAGCGAACATTTACACTGATAAGCAGAAGTCAGAGATGTGGGATCGATGGCAGCGTGGCGAGTCGATGAGTTCGATAGGGCGTCGATTTGATCGTGCGTCATCGTCGATTTTTCCGAATCTTGCAGTGACTGGGGGCATCCGGCCACCGGACCGCACGAGGTCTCGTTTTGCACTGACCTTGATAGAACGCGAGGAGATTTCCCGTGGTCTCGCTGCCAAGCGCTCATTTCGCTCCATTGCGCGGATTTTGAGGCGATCGCCCTCGACAATCCGCCGAGAGATTGGGCGCAACGACGGACGGCAGGCCTATCGCGCTGCGCATTCAGACCAGCGTGCCTGGGACCGTGCCTAGGACTGCGCAAAGCGACCTAAACCTTGTAAGCTCTCGTTCAACGCGCCTTTGTGCCATTGGATATCGCGGAAGCTGCATTTGAAGTGGTCTCCCGAGCAGATCGCTGGTTGGCTCAAACGGGAGCATCCTGACGAAGAGCAAAACCGCGTGTCGCACGAAACGATCTATCGCAGCCTCTATGTTCAAACCCGTGGGGTTTTGAAGAAGGAATTTCAGGAATTGGCCAAATAGCAATCCTGTCCTAAATTGTACAGTATAACAGTTGCAAGTTGGGCTGAGGGTAATCGTCATGCACAAGGTATCTGCCATTTAGGCAGGATCATATGAAAGTCGGTTTCCGCCCGTTGTGGCCAGTGGAACAAGCTGCAGTGAACCTCTCCTTTTTAACCCATGGTGACTGGATGATCTAATGCCCAGACAACACAAGGATTTGGACCGGCAGCATAATAGCTTGAACTCGTAGCAAGATCGCATGAACAATGCCCAGCGTGTCCACCATGTGATAGTAGAGATTTCCAGCAAAGCCCAACTCGCCAGACGCAATCAGGTCGTGACTGTTGGTGTACGCATTAGCTATGCATTTGCTTCCGGGTGGTATCTCAGCGGCTTGCCCCTCAAAGAGAGGCGCAAGAGTCACCAGAACGGTGCCAGGCCGTTGCAAATCTTGTGGATCAACCAAGCGATCTCCGGGGCGATATTGTCCTGATGGAATGACGTCCTGAACTGTTTCGACAAACATCGGGATTATTTCGAAAGGTTGAGAAACACAGGCGATCTCGGCGATCATGCCAACTTTTAGTACCGGAGAGGCAATCTGACGGAACCCAGCCTGAAATCGCTCATGCGCCACGTCAAGCGGAACAAGCACACCGGCTGGGCGAAGGACGGGGCTCACGATATCACCAGGTTGCAGCAGGAATTGTTCCAATGTTCCCGAGACATCGGCATAAACGGTCTTCTTCGCCAGTACCGCTTCGGCTTTGGTCAGTTCCGACACTGCAATAGCACGTTCGGCGGGTAAAACGGTTCGGATGCGTGTTTCGACCACATCGCGCTCGGCAATGGCTGCACGCAGGCCGCCTTCGGTGCTGTTGCGCAGGTTCTCAAGCGACTCTAGTTCCCGTTCGGTTACCACATCAGCGTTCCGCAGAAAGATTTCTCGCTTGCGGGCCAGTTCGTTTGCAGCCTGATCGAACGTTCCTCTAGCTTGTTGAATCCTCCCTTCCAATACGGCCAATTCGGCTGTCAAAAGCTCCAGATCAGCATCGATTCCAGCAACCTGCCCACGAGCGGTTTCCACTGCTGCACGCTCAACGGTATCATCCATGTTGAACAGGGGCTGGCCGACCTCGACATGTTGGTTGTTTTTTACAAAAACATCTTTTACCCGGCCGGATTCTTCGGGAAGAACGGTAACAGTCCGAAACAGAGACGACACATTGCTGGTCGTTGGATGATAGAAGAAAATCACTGTAATCAGCGCAACGGTCAGGATGGCGCAGCTGGTGATGCCCCAGCGCAGTTCATACCAGACAGAATACAGGGTGATTTCATGCCCAAACCGCTTGCCTTGGGCAAAGCGGCGGAACAGGTAATCCGGCAGGATCGTGACGAGGGAACAGGCGAGAAATTCAAGCATGGGTCAGTTCTCCGAAGCCGCAGAATTGGTCGATGCGCTTTCGGTGTCTGACGCGGCACGCTCCTTGAGCAATATTGTTTGAGCTTTGACAGACCGTGCCAGAGATTTGATCGGGCTGAGAAAATCCGGCAGCTCAATGGCGGCGATCAGCAGGGCGGCAATCCAGAAGTAATTGTTGTGGGTGAACATCGCGATCAGCGACAAGATACCGACAAATTGAAGTTTCATCTTGTCGGCACCGTGGGCCAGTCGTTCAGGCAAGGCGTGCAGGGAGAAATAGAAAACCCCCACCAACAACACGGCGGTAATCAGGATGAGTACAACAACGATCAGAAACACATCGGTTTCGCCCGGGCCTGCCACAAACACTGGCAAGTGGGGGGAGGCGTTTGGGTTGGGAATGTTTGACATAAGCGAGTTCTCCTATTGGCCAGCCGCAGCAGGCAGCACACAAGCAGAAAGAAAAACTGCTGAACTGCGTATGAACTGCCCGGTTGAACGGATCATTCGACCCACCTTACGCATCGTGCCAATGCTTGAAATCCACGCCGGGGCGCACGCCAGTTGCCGCCCAGCATATAGCTGTGCACAAAGGCATTTTCGTTCGCGTTAAGTACTTCTTCGTCGCTTTCGTCTGGCTGAATGGTGATCTCAGACATCAGATTACGCCCAGCATCGCGGGTTTCATTTGTCCGTGTCCAGTAATGCGATTTGAAATCGGTTTCGGGAAAAAAGGTCGTGTCCAGTGCAGGTTTCATGCGGGGGT
>PIVL01000717.1 GCA_003354145.1 Paracoccaceae bacterium | reverse complement strand
GGAATGAACTGTGCTTAAAGTCAAGTTTTTTAAAAATCTGTTTTGTAATATTACAGACAGATTTAGTGATCTTTTTAACTTTATGCTATTTCCATACTGAAAGGCTTCTGATGCTTAATTACACCAAAAGCTTGTCTTAGTAATTTGTGGGCAATAGCAATTTTTATAACTTTTTCTGGCTTGCCCTGTTTGCGCATATTTTCGTACACAGAAACGCATTGGGGATTGCTCCTTTTTGCTGTCCAACTACACATGTACAGGAGTGATCTAAGGCGGCCATTACCAACTTTAGTAATGTGCCCTTTGCCCTTTACACTGGTGCCAGACTCATATGTGCGAGGGCTCATGCCAATATAGCTAAGGAACTTCTTTACGTTGTCAAATTTAGTAAAATTATTCGTTTGGCATATTAACATTACTGCAGTTTTTGACCCTACTCCAGGTATGCTCAAAAGGAGATTGTAGGTTTCATTATAATGCTTTTTAATTAACTTTTGCATTTGCTTATCTAATTGATTTAATGCTTTTTTTAGTTGCTTTATTGTGTCGCTTACGACCCGTCTAACTTCGGTGTTAACAACATCGAGCTGAGCAAGTGCCTCGTGAGTATTTGTGATTGCTGTTAATTCTTTATTGAGCCTTTGAGATAAGCTGTCACATTGCTGAAGTTCTTGAACTGTTGCTGACTGAGGGAGCCATAAGACGATTTTTTTGGACACAACAGTCGTCCCATATTCATAAATTATTTTGGCATCAGCCTTATCTGTTTTGTGACGCTGAAGATGCATTTGTGAAAACCGCTTAATTTTGAGAGGGTTTTCAACAACAACTTGTATGCCGTTATTATATAGCCACAGAGCCAAAGGCAAATGATATGTGCTCGTTGCTTCCATAACGCATATAGCATCTTCACCTATCATGCTTGCCAGGAGTCGATAGCCCTTAAGGTTCTGGTTTATACGTTGCTGCACCAATTGACCTTTTGCATCAACAAAACATGCATCAAAGAACTTTTTGGATATGTCAATACCTACAAACTTGAAATCTTTACAATTTTTCATATTTTGTTACCATCTATCCTAAATACAGGCTTTGTGCCTAATGAACTGTTCGGTATAATAAATAATAAAGCCAGGTGCTAACATTCC
>PIVL01000339.1 GCA_003354145.1 Paracoccaceae bacterium | reverse complement strand
GATCTTGGGCCCTGGTGGCAAAACATAGCGTTCGCGATCTGGTCTTCAATTACCAGAAACGGCAGGTTTTCCATTCCATTTCCGGAGAAACGCAAAGGTTTCGTGAGCTTCCTGAAAACCTGCCTGGAAGCGGGCCAGCTGCGGGCGGTGATCGACCGCGAGTATTCGCTTGATGCCGTCGCTGACGCCTTCCGCTATGTGGAAACTGCGCAAAAAACCGGAATTGTCGTCATCAATGTCACACAGGATGACACGGAACAGGACGCATTGTGTGCCGGGACACGTCCGTGGGTAGAACAGCTGGTTGGGCGCCGACATGAGGTGTGGAACTAAGCGCCACTCGGCATGCTGTAGCCGACACAGGATGACTGAGCCAACGGGCGCAGAGGTCGTGATGGTCATCGCCGCCGCGACCGGAACGCCCGAAGGCCAGTTCAGCAATCGGGTGCGGCTTGCGTTTGACGTTTTGGTCAAGAAGGTCTGACATGGCCTTCTCATCTCCTGCCAAACGTAGCTTAAAAGTTGACAACAACCGCCGGGCCGACTGGCAGCAATGGACTGGCAGCAATGGACTGGCAGCAATGGACTGGCAGCAATGGCTTACGAAGGCTGGCCAAACCGACATACACTTGATGGATGGCCCCGTCCCATCCTCGCCGGACTTGTGTGCAGATGCTGCCATTTCAGGCATGGGGGTCGCGCTGGTATGGCAGACGATGGCGGTCGGAGCCTTGAATGCGGGGGATTTGGTGGCTCCGTTACCAATCACTAAGAAAGCTGGACAGGCCAATTGGTTTGTGGAATCCAAAAGCGGCGCGCGGCCTTCCACGACTCGGACATTCCGGTGCCGGATAGAATCCGAACTAGCGCGATCACGAGCCAAGTTAAAGGAGGTCACGAAAATGATGTCATCCCAGTGTTTAGTCGGGCTGCGATGTCGTACCGCCCACTGATCGCACCTGCGCCAAAAGCGACAGTGATAACCGGCGCATCCGGTCGAATTGGTCGCGCGATTATGAATCGTTTGCGCGCGGATCATTCGGACTGCATTGGTGTTGATTTTCACGAAGGTATAGATGTTGTTGCGGCTGATATCCGGGCAACGGACCGGTTGGCGTCTCTTTTTGAGGGGCGCGACCTGGTGGTTCACTGCGCGGGTCTGCATGCGCCGCATGTCAACAACATCGCTGAGGACGAGTTTCACTCGATCAATGTTGAGGGCACAAAAAGCGTATTGCAGGCTGCGAACATGGCGGGCGTCAAGCGAATTGTCCTTACCAGCACTACAGCGCTTTACGGTGGAGGGTCATCTCCGGGTTCGCCAACACGTTGGATTGAAGACGACTGTAATGTGGTCGCAAGAACTATCTATCACAAAACCAAGTTGGCCGCCGAGCACCTTGTATGCGAAGCTGCTGCAAACGGATTTCCCGCGTCCATCGTGCGGTTGGGTAGATGTTTCCCTGAAGATAAGCACATTATGATCTTGCACCGTCTGTCGCGCGGCATTGACGAACGCGATGCAGCAGTCGCCCATATTAGCGCCGCTCGTGCAGTTTCGCCCGCTCCAAGTCCAATCATAGCCGTAGCAAAGACACCGTTCGCTCAGTCTGATTGCGAAGCGTTGGGGACGCGTGCAGAGGACGTGATTAGAGCAAGATGCCCGTCTGTTGCTGCGTATTTCGACAAAAGGGGCTGGGCGCTGCCACCTCACGTAGATCGGATTTATTGTAGCAAAAAGGCGCAAACTGAATGGGACTGGCAGCCTACATGGGGCCCTGAAGCGCTTTTCTAAGATTTGGCGTTACGCGCCACATTCTTGCTGCCATTTGGACAGTTAGTCTTGAACTGCAAGATTGGTTCAGATTGTGCGATTTCTTGGGTACATTTTTGGCAAGACCGGTCAGCCCATTGATCGCCGCGCTCAAGGCTTGTCTGTCAATCAACCGCGCCCGCGTCTCCGCCAAAGCTCCCTTGGGCGAGACGCTCACTGCCATCGCCAGCGGTCATAAGCAATGCCAGATCAATGATCTGCTACCGTGGAACTACACCAACTAGGTGGGAACGGCGCAACGCTCTGATGTCTTTTGTCAATGAATTTGGCGCACCATATGAAGACCATGGGCGGTTTTGAGGTTTTTCCAGTCTGTCCGGCACGCGGACCTGGCCGGATGAGCTGAAAGGTCAGTTTGTTGCTTTGATGCTTGTTGCGGGCGTTCCGCCGCCGGAAAATCCGGCGGCGGTAAGTGAGCTGCTCAGTCGATCCAGAGCCGATTGCATTCGCGCTCCTTCACCCAATCACAATTGTCGCTTTGGGGGATGCATCTGTCTCAGATGAACTGCGACTTTAGATCAACAAGAAGTCGGTGTAGTCAATATCCAGACGCTCTTCAAGCTGCGCTATCAGTACCTGTGCTTCTCCACCCCTGCCATCGGGGTCATAAAAGAGTTCACCGGTCTTCCACTTGTACATGACGTAGTCGTTCGAGTCGTCGGCGCGTTTGGCAACCTCGAAGAACTCTTCGCCAAGCGTTTGCATTTCACCCTTAGCACCTGTGGCAAGGCTGGCGAAAACCGAAGTGTCGAGAATGATCTTGTCGGATCCGGCAACGAAGTCGGTAATGAAGTCTATGTTAGTGTCTGCATTAGGCGCGGTATTGAAGACGAAGTAGTCATCGTCCGCACCGCCAGTCAGTGTGTCGGCTCCGACCTTGCCGAAGAGGTAGTCTGTTCCCGCACCGCCAATCAGTTGGTCATTGCCGGTTCCGCCATACAATTGGTCCTTGCCGCCTCCGCCATACAACGTGTCGTTGCCGCCTCCGCCATACAATCGGTCCTGGCCGTCTCCGCCATACAACACGTCGTTGCCCGAATTGCCAGTCAGTTTGTCATTGCCGCTTCCGCCATACACTAGGTCTTCGCCGCCTCCGCCATACAACGTGTCGTTGCCCGATTTACCATACAACGTGTCGTTGCCCGATTTGCCATACAACGTGTCGTTGCCAGCACGGCCCGTCACCATGTCGTCGTCGCTTGTGCCCTTGAAAATTTCGGAGTCGCTTCCGTCCGTGCTGTCATCTGGATCCTCTACATCGCCGTCACCAGGGGCCGGGTCGGCGTCGCCTTCATGGGTAGCGATCCAGTCGTCGCGCGCCTCTTCCCAATAGTCGCGGGCAGCCTGGCCCTGGAGGACGGTCCAGCCGGGAGGCGGCGTCGGATAGTCGCCGGGAAGCGGTGTGTCCGAAAGGTTCAAAAAGACGTTGCCAGAGGATTCGATGGTCTTGTCCCAAGCCAGGTCCAGGAGCCAATTGTGGATATGATCGGGATCCTCGACGGCGAATACCGAATCGGTAATGCGCAGCATGGGGCTGTTGTCATCAATCTTTATCGGCGAGGCGTGGGTTGTTTGGCCCTTGTAGAGATACGATTGCATCCGAATGAGGACGTTGTCGATTACAACGACCTCATTGGTGCTATCTGGTGAGTTCTTATTGGCGAGGCTGATACCCGAGAAGACGCCGTCAAAGAGGCTGTCGCGGATCGTTCCGCTGACTCCGCCGTCGTTTTCAATCGCATCATCTCGGACATCGGTGATCCATACGTCGTGGATGTCGAAGCCCTGTGCATCACCCGCGACGCGTATCCCGTCCCAGGGTTGGGAGATCCTGATGTCATGAATGTCGGCATTTTTGGTGTTCCGCACCATGAGAGCAGCCGAATTGATATAGGCGTCGGACCAATCGGCCGTTTGCGACACCCTACCTTCAATCGTCGCACCAAAAATTTCGATGCCAGGATCGGCAATTTCGACGATAAATGGATAACGATTGGTCGAACTGCCGGTGTTTGCCACGATCCAGGTTGCGTTCGACGCATCGATGACGTCCGCATCGCCCCTAGAATACCTGTATTGGGTGTATCCATAGTCCCCATTGAGGGCTATTATTGATGCCATGCTCTTAGTCCTTCTGTACTATCCCCCTGGCTTAATAGGGCTCGCTGCCCTGGTTGAGTAAAAACTATTTTCCCTGTTCGCGGCAAGAGAAGTGGGTAATTCACTGGCAAAAAGGCAATTATCCGCCATCGGCGATTTTTTGCCGCTCATCACTTTTGGGTGATATTAACCGACATTCCCCAAGTATGTCCGTCGTCAGGGTTTTCTGGAGAACTGAGCGTTTTTGCTAACTGAGGTTCTGGTTCATCCTTGGGTTCATATTAGGCGGCAGCTTTCTGGTGCTGCAAGCGTCGTTTCCGGATTGTCAGTTTCTTGATCTTTTTCCTTTCTCTGAGGATAGTTTCCGCCCTACCGAAGTAGACGTCGGCAGGTGTCACATTGTTCAGGCTCTCGTGATAGCGATGGTGTGTCAATGAGCGTCTAAATCTAACCGGCGCCATCTTTGGGCATTTGGCGATGGGGTTGAACTTTTCGATGCCCAGTATGCTGGGATTTGTGGCCCTTGCAGGGGTGGTGGTGAACAACTCGATCCTGCTGGTGGATTTCATCAAACATGAAGGCGAAGCTGATCTGCCCGCCTCTGAGTCCGCCAGGCGCGCGGTGCGGGCGCGATTCAGCGCTATCTTTCTGACCACCACCACAACAGTCGTGGGGCTGTTGCCGATCCTGACCGAAACCAGTTTGCAGGCACAGATCTTGATCCCGCTGG
>PIVL01000716.1 GCA_003354145.1 Paracoccaceae bacterium | reverse complement strand
GAGAAGGACGGCCCGAGCCACGAGGCGTTCGAGGCATAGCGCCGCAGCGCCAGCCACGCCACGCACGTCGTGTCGTGCACGCTGACGGTCAGCTCGCTCACGCTCGGCAGCAGCGGCTGTGGTCGGCCGCGCCTGCCGCGCCCGCGGCCGCGGCGGCCGCCGCTCGGGCGATCTCGTCCGCCACGGTCCGCAGCGGGCCTGCCCGTTGATCGCAGCGACACCTCGAACTCAAGCGACATCGGGCGGGGGGAGCGCGGCTGTGCCCGGCGCGGCGGCGCCGCCGCGGCTGTAGTTGCTCCTCCCGACCGTCGTCCGAGACGAGCGATCTGCTTGAGCCCAGTGTCGTGTCGGCCCGTCGCGCGCTGTCACGTCCCGCTCCGGCCGCGCCGCTGCGCGCGCAGTGCGCTATGGAAAGAGCACGACGCCGAGGAGCGCATGCCCTCGATCGTACGGCGGCCTTGTCCGCGCGCACGTGCGCCCGCTGTCGCGCAAACGCTCACAAATATGCTGCTATGCAGACGACCAGGGGCAGAAGCAGGGGCCGCACACGCGCACACGCACGCTCACACGTGTACACACGTGAACACGTGTCCCTCCCAACATGCATTGCTTTCCGTGGCAAGGGCTGTGCGCCGCCCGTCGTCCGGCGATTGGCGCAAGCAAGGAGCACGCAGAGCCGAGTCGCACTCAGCATGCAAACGTGTCCTCGACAACCACTGCGTCGGTAGCCTATGTGGCTGCTGCGGGAGATGGCGGAACGCACACGTGTGCCGGGTTGGTCCGCGACTGCGGCAATGTCTGTGGCGGCGGAGGTGCGTGCGATGAGGCGGCCCGACCCTCCCCCGGCGCGCACTGCAAAGGCCTTTCGGCGACAGAGCTCCGGCCGGAGGTGGGGACGAGGATGCTGCCGGAGCGCTTTGCCCACCAGCCAGCGGCGCACCCCAAGTTGACCACTGCGTTGGTAGGCTATGTGGCTGCTGCGGCCGTTGCTGCTGCAGCTACTGTTGCGGCGGCTGCTGCGGCTTCTGCTGCTTGACGCTTCCGGTCACGGCTGCGCTTGCCTCGGGGGCCGTGGCGGCGCTTGGTGTTCTCCATGCGGCTGTTGCTGAGGAACGCGTGAGGGCACAGCCGGCAAACGATTTTGCTGTGACTG
>PIVL01000715.1 GCA_003354145.1 Paracoccaceae bacterium | reverse complement strand
TTCAGAACCGTTGATAAATTTGTCCAAACAATCTTGAACGCCGCGTCGAAAACTCCGCCAGACTGGCATATTCGGCTCAAAGAGCACCCTTCCGCCGTCTCATTTGTACGCGCTGCGATTGAAAAAGCAGGATGCGCCAATGTTGTTCTGGACAACACCACCAATACGTTCGAACAGGTTAAAAAATCAAAACTTGTAATGACAATCAATTCATCCGTGGGGATGGAAGCGATGTTTTTTGAAAAACCCGTGGTCGCCGCTGGCAATTGTTTTTGGGCAGTAGAGGGCGTCGCGGACCACGCCGGGACTGTAGAACGGGTTGAACAGGTTCTGTCGGATCCCGCCAAAGTGACGTTTGATGTCGATGCACGGAATGCATTTTTGAATTTTGTCGACCAGAGTTATTACCCAAAGCTGTCGGATCCCGAAGTGGCCGATATACGCAAACGCCTGGATGGGCTGGACGCATTCGGTTTTTGGGGAACCCAAGCGGCAACGGTGGAAATATAATGTCATGGTTCAGGCGCAAAATCCTGCGCGCATCAAAAATCGACATCAAGCCCCCGACTGCAAACCCAGACCGCAAGCCATTTGCGTTGGTTGCAATCGTCAAAAACGAGGCGTCCTATATTGGCGACTGGATTCGATTTCACACTCTTGCAGGTGTCAAAGATTTCATCATTTACGACAACCAGTCCGACGACGACACCGTTGAAATTTTGAACAGCTTTTCGTCGTTGAACATCACAGTTGTGCCGTGGGTCATGAACACTGCGGCGCATAAGCCAAAAATGATCCTGCCGCGCCAGATCCTTGCCTATTGCCATGCGATATCGACATTTGGCGGATCGTATCACCGCATGGGTTTTATTGACGCGGATGAGTTTCTGGTACCGGTCAAGGCCAATAGTATTGTTGAAAGTCTTGAGCCGCTCCAAAGTTATTCCAATATTTCGCTGCCCTGGCTGATGTTTGGCCACAACGGGCATAACGATAGATCATCTGATCCAGTTCCCTATGCCTTTGAGCAATGCGCAAACCACCAGACCGGCAAATTGCTGAAATTCAAATGTATCGTTGACCCCTGCGACGTGATCCAGGTCAGCACGCATAAATTTCGCACGCGGTCTATGGGAAATGGCTCGGCCAATATGCT
>PIVL01000714.1 GCA_003354145.1 Paracoccaceae bacterium | reverse complement strand
CTAAGCGCATTGCCAGTCTGCACGTAGGATCCCGCAGCGAGGTCGACGAGCCGCTGCACTGAAAGGGTCAGAGATTGCCCGTTGAGAGCATATGAGCCGAGGTCGAGGTCAACCGTCGTTGTATTGGCTGTGTTGACGCTCAGCGCCTCGCCAGTGACCGCGTAGGCCCCAGCAACAAGCGCCAGCGTATGGTTTTGTGTAATTTCTAGAGAATTACCGGTTTGAGTGAACGATCCAACGTCCAGCGAAACCAGAGTCGTGTCTTGGACCGTGACCCCAAGGGCATTGCCAGTGACGCTATAAGATCCGACCGCCAGAACAACAGCGCGATCAATCACGACACTCATATCTTGACCGGTCAGCGCATAGCTCGCTGCGTCAAGTTCAACCACCAGACCCGCTGATAGGTCCAGCGCATTTCCAGTGACCGCATAAGCGCCCGCATCGAGCGCAATCAGGCGGTCAAACGAGAGCGGTGGATCGTACCCGGTTAGAGCATAGCTGCCAACGGCCAGACCAACCGTCCGCGTGGTGCCGATCGACAGTTCGTATCCGGTCTGCGCATAACTGCCAGCCTCGACAACCACAGCTCGGTTGATTGAGACGTCCAGATCAGCGCCCGTCTGAGAATACGACCCGGCGTCAAGGCTGATACTGCGCTGAATAGTAACGCCCAGGTCATTGCCCGTCTGTGCGTAGCTGCCCGCATCCAGAGCGACCGTAGTTGTGTCGACCGTTGAGACGCTCAGAACATGGCCGGTCTGGACATAAGACCCTGCCGCGAGAGTCACAGCGCGGGCGAAAATAATACCCAGATCATTTCCGGTGTCGGCATACAAGCCAACTGCTAGGCTGACGGCGCGCGATAGATTAACATCGAGCACGTTGCCTGTGACAGCGTACGATCCGGCTGCCAGACTGACCTCGGTGTGGGTGGCGAGGCTAATCCCAAGAGCATTGCCCGTCTGAGAATAAGAGCCAGCATCGAGATTAACAGCCGTGTCCGTGGTAGCGGTCAGCGCATTGCCTGTCTGGGCGTAAGACCCCGCATCAAGGGAGACAGTGGTCAACATGCCAACAGCTAGCGCGTTGCCGGTAACTGCGTACGATCCAGCTTCAAGATCGACCGCGCGCTGAATTGTTACAGCAAGAGCGTTTCCTGT
>PIVL01000338.1 GCA_003354145.1 Paracoccaceae bacterium | reverse complement strand
GAAGCATACGCCAGAGCCATGAGCCAGAACGACAATAGTTAAAGGATGGGGCTTCGGCCCCACCCGCAACCGGGCAATCATGCCCAAAACAACCCTTGGAGGGGTAAAGAGATGAAACTTACAACAATGATAGTCGCCGCCGTTATGGCCGCGACAACAGCGACCGCTGAACCCTATGTGGTCAAGCATCGGTCAGGCGGCAGGCTCGCAGCTTTCGCCGAGCGCTTCGACAAAATGCAGACGCGCTCGGTGGAAATTCGCGGAAAGGGTTGCGCATCGTCCTGCACCCTTTGGCTTTCGCACCCTGACGTCTGCGTAGAGCCTGAAACAATCCTCAGTTTTCACGGACCTTCAAATGGTATTCTGAGCATTCTGTCGCAGCAATTTACTATCATCCCACTGTACCACTTTATGCCGCTCAAAAAGCGAAAGAAGCTCGTGAACGCGATGGCCGACCATTACCGGCTTAACGGCAACGAAGCCCTCGGAGATTGGTTCATGGACAGCGGCGCTTGGAAACTCTACGGCTGGTTCTTCAAGACAAAGACAGGGCAGCAAGTCCACGACAAATTTGGGACGCCTCTATGCGAAGCCCTGCCTGCAGTGTACTCCGATCAAGGTCCGACACGATGACCGATTATCTGGTGAAATCAAACATCGCCGGATCGATAGCAATGACGCTTTTCGAACTTGTCGATGGATACGTCAACCACTGCTTGGCCGAAGGTCACAGAATGATGGTGATCAAGATCGAGACAAAACGCGGAGACCGGCCAACCGCTACGGATATCACCAGCGAGTGGACGACAAAAAAAAGGTGCCTTTTGTAGCACGAAAGGGCTTGCGGTTAAGGGCCGCAAGCCCTATATAGGTGTTAAGGGCAATGAAGCCCAAGGAGAACTAAAATGTATGACGTTTATGGGACTTTATGCGGAACTTACAGCGAAGCCTGCGAAGTTGCAGGTATCGAAACTCCAGCGCAGCTTGCTGCCGAAGGTATGTGGATCGATTCATGGGCCGAGTGCATAGGGCAGCACCCATATGGTCCGCAGCCGGGTTTTGATACCGTAGCACCTTTGCGCCAGCCGGTTATTTGCTCTTGCCGACCCGGTGATAGCGGCCCCGATGATTATGATGATTGCCCATTTTAATTGACAGAAAGGGCTTGCAGCTTAGGGCCGCAAGCCCTATATGTGTGTTAAGGGCAATGACGCCCACAGATAGGAAACGACATGACAAACGAAACCCCAGCATACGAAACAGAAACCTGCAGCCGCTGCCACGGCTCCGGCCATTATTCCTATAACCAGATGACCGGGACAACCTGCTTCAAGTGCCACGGCCACAAGGTCGCTTACACAAAGCGCGGACAGGCTGCGGTGGCATATGCCAAGAAACTCCGCTCGGTTCTGATCGCGGACGTCAAAATTGGCGACCGGATTTATTGGGGCAACGGTGGCCGCTGCACCGTAACGGCAATCGAAGCCAACGTTCCGACAGGCACGAAATATAAGAACCAAGGAACAGACGAATGGATCGAGCAGCTTTGCACTAAGATCAAGGGTCAGGAAATGACCTTCAGCTTCGGAGAGACATATCCCGAAGTTCGCAAAGGCTGGACGGACGAGATGGTCGCCAATGTCAACGCCTATCAGGACGCGCTTACAAAGGCTGGAAAACTCAGCGCCAAGGCGAAGAAAAGCGGCGAGTTTGAGGTTGTCGAGTAAACCCTAAAATGCAGGTTGACGGTTAGCTTACCGTCAACCTTTTGCCGTTGGGAAACCCCTGAAATATAGCCACCCTGAAATCTAATCTTGCCGATTAGGGCTATTTGTCCTATACGTGAGTCTCCGGGCAATGACGCCCAAATTTGACATGGAGGTGAACCAAACCAATAGTAAATTGGTGGTCTGTCGTGACAACCAATAATTTAACAGTGACAGTTTTAAGGAAGAAAAGATGAAAAAGTATCTATTAGGTGCGGCTATTGCCGTGTTTTGTGCAACCACCTCGTTCGCTGGTGGCCACGGCGGCGGCGGCGGCGGTGGCAACAACGGTGGCGGTGGCGGTGGCGGCGGCGGCGGCAACAACGGTGGCGGTGGCGGTGGCAACGGCGGTGGCAACGGCGGTGGCGGCAACAACGGTGGCGGCGATTGCGGCTGTGGCTCGTGGCACGGACAGGGTGAATCATTCTCCGAGGGTGGCTCAAGTGGAGGTTCAGGTGGCGGTTCGGCCTACTACGGCTTCACCGCAGTAGGAACGAGCGCGTCACAAGGATCGGAAGCAGGTTCAACAACTTTCGCAGATGAAAACGGCGGATCGTCCAACACATACCAAAATTCTGGCGGTCAATCCGGCATGTTCAGCGGATCATACGGCTTCGCGGCTTCCGGTGGTGGAAGTTCATGGGGTGGTAACTCTGGCGGATTTGGTAGCTTCCATTTCGGAACAGGCAATCCATAAATGAATTGGTGGGGCGGCTGTTCGCCCCATCTTTAACTGGTATAAGTGGGTAATTATTATGAAGTATTTAGTTTTAGCAGCGGCGTGTCTGGCGCTGTCTATGTCTGTCGCCTCTGCCGGGTCTAAAGGGAATGGCACAGACGCAACTGCAGACTCAACATCATCGAGCAACTCGGCATCAGGTGCAGCAGCTCAGGCCGCTTTACAAGTCAACAACACCTATGAATCTGGTGGGACAACAACCGTTAACGGTGAAACCACCCTGAAAAACGTCCCAGCCGTGAGCGCCCCCAGCGTTTTTGGTGGTGGTCACCCCTGCCTCGCCGGGAAGTCTGGCGGTATAGCGGTGGCCGGATTCGGCGGGAGTTATGGCGAGGGTCAAGCCGAAACGGTGTGTATGCTCTATGTGATGGGACAACCCGAAGCTGCTATCCGAGCGCTCGTTATGACTGATAGGGTCGCGTGTAGGGCGCTGTCAAATGTTGGCTATTACCGTGTCGGCGACAGCATCGTTCCGTTTGATTGCGGCGATACCGTAGCTGGTGGCATTGATACTCCCGGCGTAACGTCAAAGCGTTCTAAGGTTTCCTCGCGGTCGGCAGCGCTGAACGAGCCAACAGCGCCGTCGAGATAATATGCCCAGCGCCTTTGTGGATCATTTATCGGGTTATTTGTTCCACAAAGGGCTTTGTGTATCATTTGTCTGGCACAAGTGAAGGATCGTCGGAATGGCTAATTTAGGAAAATCAACGACTGCATTCTGTCCGGTTTGCACGAAAGATGCGCCGTTAACCGTCAAGGATAGCAGGCGATCAAGCTACAGTGGCCACGCGGTCATACGACGCCGCAGGAAGTGCGAGCGTTGCAACGGGAAATTTACGACGCTGGAACTTCCAACAGTGCTGTTGGACGACTCGAAGCTGCGAGCGGAAATCCTCAAGCGGGTATTCGATAAGGTTTATGAAGAACTTATGGGTGGCGCACCATCGTTAGATTCTAAGTATTCCATGACGCCGGAACCTAACATGATCGAGAAGCTATACGACATTTGAACACCAGCGCCGGTCATTCGGCGTTTGATATCCGCTGGTTGAATTTCGCTATGATAGCCCCGGTCGCCTCGATCTTGCTGTTGGCCTGTTCAAGCGCCTGATCGTAATCGACCACCAGCAGGCCCAAATCTTTCAGCGTCGTCGCCTGCCGGGTTGGTTCCGGCACAGGCACCAACAGTTCAGCCGGAATTGCGGGGCTAATCAGTCTCGTCGTCTGGACCGGATCGCAAGCTGACAACAGCATCGAACAACCACACAGGCAAATCAGCATCTTCGCCATCGCGCAAAATCCCCTCTCTCAAGTCGTCGTATTCCTTCGCCTTGGCCTCGACAAACTTCTGCCGTGCCTCGGCAACGTCCTGCGCCTCGCGTGCCAAATCCCGTTCAATCTCAAACGAGGCCACAGACGCGCTCAGAGCGTCGTTCTGCACCGTTAGGGTGTCTACCCTACCAGATAGCCACCAAGTATGCCCACCGACCGCCAAAAGCGCGCAAACCAGCGCTGTAACCATTAACTTAAATATCACCAGCCGTCCCTCAGTCCTCGCGCTATCCGTTTTCGCGCGATCCAGAGGAAAGCCAGCAGGATAACGACACCAGCACCCGCCACAATTAGCTGGGTATTGCCGTGCAATCCTGAAACCGCTGTCGCTACGGTTCCGCCTGTTGCCACGGCACCAATGGCACTAGCCCTTAATTCTGTTGATTGTGTGGCCTTGCGCTTTGGCTTCGGTGCAGCCACCGACACCCGACGAACCGACAGAATTTTGCTTTTAGAGTATCCAGATATGTTGACTTGATTGCGCTGGTTGCCGCCAAGCAAATACACCTTGTCGCCTTGCAGTTTGTGGAAAAAGCCGACATGCCCCTGCCACGTGGACGAACCACGCTGCAAAACCACAATGTCACCCTGTATCGCTTCGGATAGTGAAACCTCTGTGCCATAATCCTCGTATGATCGCGCCAGCAGAGAACCTGTGTTCGGCAATCCTATTTCGCCCAACACCGCGCCAACAAATGCAGCGCACCAAGGCGTCTCGTCGTCCTTAATCTCAGGGTGTCCAGAGGCCGCGAAAAACGCCAGAACAGCAGGGTTGTGTCCCTCGGACCATTCCCAAACCCCCTCGTATGTTTTCGCGGTCTCGTATAGTGCTGAACTGGCGTTTCCCACCTGACTGTCTGGTAAATTACTCATTAAAAAACCTCAC
>PIVL01000713.1 GCA_003354145.1 Paracoccaceae bacterium | reverse complement strand
GTGTCGCGGTATTTCCAGCGTTTTCTCTGACGCGAGCGACGGTAATGCCCTACAAATTCAATGATGCCCGTCGCGACAAAATTCCCAAAGGAAAGTACCGTGTCACGAACTGGTCCGCGTACAATGAAAGTCTCAGGCGGCGCGGCGACTTGACGGTCTGGATTGCCGATGACGTAGCTCAGAATTGGGCGGCGCCGCACCGCAATTCACGCGGGGGTCAAGCGCGGTATTCGGACTTAGCGATTGAGATATGTCTTACGTTGCGGGTCGTGTTTCGGCTTGCGTTGAGACAAACGCAGGGCTTCATGCGGTCGATTGCACAATTGATGAACTTGGACCTTCCTGTGCCCGATTTCTCAACGCTTTCGCGCCGCAGCACGGGGTTGAATATTCAGCATCGCCCACGACGTTCTGACAGCCCGATCACGCTCATTGTCGACTCAACCGGGCTCAAGATGCATGGTGGGAATGGTTGGAACGCCGAGAAGCATGGCACCACGAGGCCGCGCAAAACTGGCGCAAAATATGGCGCAAACTGCATCTCGCTTTCAATCCAGACACGGGCGACATTGTCGGATCCAAATTGACCACTGAACACGTCGGCGATGAAACGGCACTCCCGGATTTGGTCGGAGAGATTGACGCCGATGTCGATCGCTTTCTCGCTGATGGCGCATATGACGGCGAGGGCGTTTCAGCGTGTCTGACTGCCAGGTTTGGGCATGAGATCGAGATCATTGTTCCTCCGCCAAAAAACGCGGTCAATGGCGACAACTCACAACGAAACCGGCACATAGACCACATCGCCGAGCACGGCAGAATGAACTGGCAAAAGGAGAAGGGCTACAACCAAAGATCGCGGATCGAAGCACAGATCGGACGATGGAAGACAATTATCGGAGGAAGCCTGCAGGCTCGAAAACTCGACAATCAGATCACTGAAACGCGCGTCGCCGCAAAAGCATTAAACCGCATGACTACGCTTGGCAAAGCGCAGTTCGAACGTGTGATCTGAACACCCGGGAAAGGGCCAGCTTCGCCCCAAGCGTGATCCATGATGGGGTGGATGCCTCCTCCCGACGGCATCATAGTGCCAATGTCCGCGGTCAAGGCCGCAAGATAACGGAGGAAGCATCCATGAAGGAAGTTACAATAATTGGTATTG
>PIVL01000712.1 GCA_003354145.1 Paracoccaceae bacterium | reverse complement strand
CGAGCGACGGCTCGAGCATGCATGATTCAACACCATCACCAACATTCGTCATGACCTTGGAGCGGCTCGAGCTGCTCGGTGAGCTCAAGCGACGGGTCAGCCCCGACGCCTTCCTCATCGCGCAGGCGTCGTGCTCGACCACCGACCTGGCACGGCTCGTCGGTGCCCGCGCGTCGACGCACGGCGAGCACACGGCGTCGAGTGCAGGCGTCCCCAACCCCGCATCCGTCGGCACGGCACTACGAACGGGCGTTGCGAACGATTTTTCTGTCGGCAAGGACTCGCACATTTCAGGCGTTGCGCACGGTTTCGGCATCGCTGAGCGCGATACCATGCCGATCGATTTCGATACTGGGGCGCACGACGCGCTCATGCGCACACCTGTCGCCGCTCATATCGAGCACGCGGCGGGCGCGCCGGCCCAGCAGGGGCGCGCGGAGCACCCGCACCACTTCGCCCTCGCCACACCGCCGCACTCACAGACGCCGTCGGGGGTCCAGCAGCAACGCGACGCGAAAGCCGCGCTCCCTTGCGGGCTACCGCTCGACGCCGCACTGCCGAACCTTCTCCCCGCACCTCTCCCGTCGGCCATCTGGGAGGTATCCGCAGCCACGGAGCGACTCATCTCCGACAGCCGCCGCTCTTCCTTCCAGATGCCCAAGCCCATGCCGCCCACATCCATCGTCCGCGAAGTCGCCGCCGCAGCTCTGTCCTTCGCGCGTCAGGAGGCGATGGAACTGCGCTCGGCGCCGATGCGCGACGCGGGGCGCATGCTTGCGGAGATCAAAGGCTGGGGGGACGCCGATTCAATCTCGCGCTTCGACGCGATCGCGGATGACGTCTACCACTCGTCGCAGCATGCCGCGGATGTGGCTGGCTGTGCGAACCACTTCCGCGCTCGCATCATTCGCGTGTTCATGGCACTTTCGGAGGGCACGCACGCTCGTCGCTCCGCGAACAGCGCCACCACCGACGCCAGCGGGCGCACGCAGGCGCTCACCCGCCTCTCCGAACTGATCACCGCCGCAAAGTACGACGTCACCATGGGTCTCCATTCCCAGCGCGTCATCGAACTGCGCGGCCACCTGCATCGCGCGCAACCTGTCGCGACACCGATCGCATCGCACAACGCCGCGTTTGCCGCCGCGGTGCAGTCGCTCGAGGA
>PIVL01000711.1 GCA_003354145.1 Paracoccaceae bacterium | reverse complement strand
AACTTATACAAAGTTGTCGTGAAACTTATACAAAGTTGTCGTGAAACTTATACAAAGTTGTCGTGAAACTTATACAAGGAAAACAAGTATCTCTACAAGAGTTAGTTATACAATGGTGTGTGTGTGTTGTGTGTGTGTGTCAGTGTGGGTGTGCAGTTTGAGCTAAATCGCTTAAACTTCAGTGTTCCTCTCCAAGATGCGTTTGGCGCTGCTCGACCAGATGAGGACGCTGAGTTCTTGGAGAAGGTGGTGTTTGACGGATGTGCGAGGTTGGTTGCGTCGGGAGGCGATCGCCCCAGCGATGTGACTTAATAAATCGTGTGCCTCGTTAGTGACAGCGCCCAAGCTCTCTACCACAAAGGGACAGAACCGTAAACCAGCCCGTCTACAATCGTCCTCGTAGAGATAGCGCTTCTCACGTTGATATTTTTTCGCTGCTTTGAATGGGGTGTGGTGTTGCATCGCAGTAAAGGCTTGCTGCATCGGGGAAGTGACTCCCACGTCAATGCAAAGGCCGCGGCCTCCACGGTACGTCGGGAGAAAAATGTCCGCAGGTCGGCGTTCGTCTGACAATAATCCAGGCGCCTCCTTAATCGGTGCTAGTCCGGCGCGCTGGCAGACGTTGAACAGCCAGTCTCGGATGCGGTTGTGTGTTCTCTGGCTCGCTGACTGGTCGATGCAGTGCAGCGCGTGAAAGCCCGTATAGTCCATAGGGCGCGTGCAGCGTCTGTGGGGGCAGGTGCGGTTGTGGGTGGTGTACTGCTGGTGGCCGAGGCGAAGCTTGAAGGCCGTGCGGAACTCCAGCGGGTGCATGCGAGTGGATGGCGCGCGTGGGACTGCGGTGAGGAAGTGACCTGCACTGCGCGATGTGCTGGCGACAAAGTGTTGGTGAAGGGTGTGATCGTTGTCGCGGAGAGAGTTCTTGACTCTGTTGAACGATTTGGTGATGATCGGCTGGCTGAGCTGGCGTTGGCTGGGGATGCGGTCGGGTGTGTTGAATAGCGCATCGACAGCGTCGTTGTCGTCAACAAGCGCAGCGTACTCCTCGATGGTGCGCTGGTGATCCTGCAGCAGCGTTTGGATGCGGTTGTTGGTCGGAAAGGCGGTCGTGAGGATACGGGTGACCCGCTCTTGAACGAAAAGCCAGGAACCAAGGAACGCGGGCAG
>PIVL01000710.1 GCA_003354145.1 Paracoccaceae bacterium | reverse complement strand
GGGAATTGCTATCATGAATACACTGAAACAAGTGAGGAGGAAGAAATAATGAAACGTACATTGATACTATCCACCGCTACGGCCCTGGTTCTGGGGCTTTCAGGTATCGCCTGGGCGGGAACAATCGTTGTGACCTACTGCAACGTGAACGGAGGCGAGAACTGGTCCGACGAAAAACTTATAACGATGCTAAACAACCGGAACTCCAATGCCGGCGTAGGCGACGGAGGTGAACATCTTAAGATCCTGCCTTCGAGCGGTGGTACAACAGTAACCTGTTACGATCATCTCGCGGGTGCCACTTATGGCGAGTCCGGGTACAGGGATGGGGATCCGGGAGAATCTTACGAGTACAACGCCAATAACTAACCGCAAAGACGACTAATGCGGCACGCCCCGCGGCACGACCGCTGCGGGGCTTTGGCTGCGCCACATCGAACTGGCCCCAAACGAACCAATGGCAATCCCCGGAATGCGCAGCAATTCTAGCCAACGGACATTGACCCACATCAAAGCGGGTTCACCGGGGAATTGCTATCTTGAAGGTTCTGAAACATGTGAGGAGGAAGAAATAATGAAACGTACATTTATACTATCCACTGCCACGGCCCTGGTTCTGGGGCTTTCAGGTATCGCCTGGGCGGGGACATCCGATCAGGTCGACTGCAACGTGAACGGAAATGCGAACTGGTCCAACGAAAAACTTGCAAAGCAGATAGCCAACCGGAACTCCAATGCTGGCATTGGCAACCGTGGTGAAGATACTCAATTCTATTTTGTGCCGAACGGTGATATGGGATCAGTCTGTTTCGCGGGTCTCATCAGTGATCTAAATGACGAGCCCACGCCCAGGGATGATGATCCGGGCAACTCGTACGCGCACAACGCCAATAACCGCAAAAACAAATAATGCGACACGCCCCGCCGCATGACCGCTGCGGGGCTTTGGCTCGCCACATCGAACTGGCCCCAAATGGGCCAGTGGTTTCCCCGGAATGCGCAGCAATTCTAGCCAACCGACATTGACCCACATCAAAGCGGGTTCACCGGGGTATTGCTATCATGAAGGTTCTGAAACATGTGAGGAGGAAGAAATAGTGAAACGTACATTGATACTATCCACCGCAACTGCCCTTGTTCTGGGGCTTTCAGGTATCGCCTGGGCGGG
>PIVL01000337.1 GCA_003354145.1 Paracoccaceae bacterium | reverse complement strand
CAATACGTGATGTTCATCACTACGAAGAACCGTTGATCTTCATCAAGGATTGTTGGGCAAGTCGGGCCAGTTACGATCCACATAATTCGAACCCGAACCGTTGGTGGAACCGCGAAAAGGCCAACTCCGATTCATAAGAGCAATGAGATTGTGGCGGATTGCTGTGGCTTTATGGCAGTCTGCTACAAAGGCTAAGCAGCCATTCATGCAAAACGCAGCATCTGACACATTGGGCTCTAACAGGTCTTTCGCCGCAGCGGTCTCGAAAGTCGGCATTGGACCGTTCACGAATGAACTGAACATGCAGTGCCCGAAGTGCAGCAATAAAACCCGGTTCGCAATCTGCGCTGATACCGGGTCACTTTTGAACGCTCATTGACAAGCCAAGAGACGTTGAGACGCCTGGCTTTGTGGCGGTTGGCTATGAAGGTCTGATGGCACTTCGGGCCCAAGACCTGGAACTGACATATGGCCAGATGGTGGCCGGTGAGTTGTCATTCTCGAATGCTGTGGGACGGCTTTTGAAAAAATACAGAACCCTGGATGAACAGCCGTGATTGGGCGCTCACTGTTTCGAAATTGTTTTGATCGTGAAACCGGCAAACAAGCCATTGGAGGAGCCAATAGCAAAACGTTCTGGCGGGTTGTTCGTTCGGGAGCCCCGACATGACCTCGGCTGGTATCGCGCGCGTCAGGGCGTGTTTTGAAAACCCGATCGATGTCTATCCCGCCGGTGGCCGACCTCGGAGCCATTTGCGGCTAGCGGCAGCAAAGAGCCCGGACTGCAGATTCCGCAAGGCAACCAATGTCGGCTTTGCTACGGTTATTGGAATTCCATCTGAATTTACCGGCTGTTTGAGTGAGCAGGTCGCTCGACACCGAGCCTGCAAGTTTCGCCTAAGAATGATCCGCCACCTAACTGTTTTTTGGAGGATTCGGTATTCTTAGATAATCACCTTTCGGTATCTGCACGATGCCCTTTATTCCGAGACGTGACCTGTCTTCTTCTTCCAGCCCCGCAATAGCTTGTCTGACTGCGTTAAATATGGTGCTCCGATCTTGGCCCAATGCGGTGATCAAGGGCAGTCCGGGCGTTGGCGCGGTCCACTCCAAGACACGCAATCTACTTGCAAAGGCTTCGTAGCTCTCAATGTTCCTCCACGACACAATATCCAACGCTGCAATGTCTGCGCGGCCGTTTGACACCGCTTTTGCCGATTGCAAGTGCTGGTCTGTATGCACTCGTTTTTCAAACCAAAAACCCTTTGATATCGCATGCCAATATGGGGCTGCATATCCCGATTGTGAGAAGGTTTGATTGTAGGCAAAAATGGCATCCTGAAACGCCGCAATGTCTGTTCGCGGGTCATCTGCGCGCACGACCAGCGCGCTGCGATAGTAACCGGGCGGGCACCCTTCGAGGCCGAAATCGGACGTACCTACCAGCTCGACCTTGTCGTGTAGCCATGTTCGATATGGCATCCCACAAGTTTGGCTCAGAACTAACTCTGGATGGTTCCAGACAAAGAACTCTTCAGCATCCTGCGAAAGCTCTTCGGGGCTTTCAATACCGGATTCACCCAATGCGTCACGGATCAATTGCCAATATCGATCATGAGCATCGACCAGTTCAGGGCGCTGATACATCATTAAATTGGCAATCATTGCTCGGACTATCCTTTCAAGGGCCGCAGCAATTTGGCTAAGACGTGGTGGCTCTACACAAACAAGACGATGTTATTGGCACGTCTGTTTTGGCAAGCGCCTTGGCGAGCTTCAATTCAAGCTTTGGCAGATCATCTGTTTCGCCGCGTCTGCGCAGGCATTCGACCAGACCATGCAGTGCCCAAACGTTGTCTTGATGTTGCGCGCATCTTTGAAGCGTGTTGTCTAATCCTAAATCCGTTCGATAAGTTCCTTCGGCCTCGTCGAAGTGCCCTTGCTCTGTGAGCAGAGCCGCCAATGCATGTCGCGGCGGATGCATCCACGCCCATGGCTCTGTGTATTCAAGATTGTCGTCGCGGTGGACGCTTTCGCGTAAATGAGCGAAGGCCGCATCATAGTTGCCTTTGTGATATTCCAGCTCACCGTCGAGCATCTTCTCACCGACAGAAAGTGTCGCACGGGCAGAATTGTTGAAAAATTTCCGGCCCTGCGGAATACGGTTTACGGCGGTGTGGAGGCGGTCGCGTTCTTTATCGGCGGCTGAAAAGTTCTTTAGCGCAGCGTGTGCGACACCTTTGGCGTAGTGATGCATTGCCGTTGAGACACAATAAAGTTCCGGGTCGTCCGGCATGGGAGTGTCGATAATCTCTTGCCACCGGCCAAAGCGCACCAACACATGCATTTTCATGGAGTAGTAGCCCTCCATCGTGTTAGCCAATTGCGGGCGACCTTTGACGCTAAGAACCTCTTTCGAAAGTGTCGCGCACATCTGCTCTGCTGCAGCCATTGCAGGTTTGAACTGCCCCAGAAACATACAGGCATACATCATCAAGTGCAGATCATGGCACCGCGCCGTCGTGTAGAAATTGAACGCACCCGCATAGTCTACAAACATGTTGTCAGCGCGGATGGCTTTTTCACTGGCATGCTTGGCCTTTTCGTACTCACCACACAGCACGTAGGTATGACCCGGCATGTGGTTCAAGTGCCCTGCGTCAGGACAAAGAGTGCCCAAAATGTTAGCGGAAAGCATGGCCCTCTCTGGCTCACTAGACATCTCTGTGGCGTGAATATGCAGATGCAAAATAGCCGGATGCTGCGGTTGGTGCGCCGCGCCCTTGATGCAAATTGAGCGCTCAATCACCTGTAATGCCTCAAGAACGTCTGACCCGACAGCAGGCAATCCCGTCTTCACATCCCAAAGCTTCCACGCCGTGCGGGTCATCATGGCTTCGGCGAAGATTGCTGCGACATCGTGATCGTCTTTGTGGGCATGATACACCTGCCGCATCGAATTGGCGTAATCGTCGTCCCACCGGTCGAACTCTTCGCCTGAAACGCAATGCGGTTTTTGAAACCTCTGCGCCAAGGCTTCGACCAAATTGTTTTCAAGGTTGCTTGCAGTAGGAGCAAAGCCGCGGGCGCGCTGGATGTGATCATAGCTCAATTGGGTGGCATCGTTGGCTTCGGCGTCGCTGAACTGCCGCCAGACGTTATTGTAAAACGGGCCCGAACCATAAGCGACGCCCCAATGAGCCATCACGCATGCAGGGTCGTATTCAAGCGCTTTGTGAAAGCACTTAACACCTTCTTCATGATTAAAACCATAACACCAGTTCAGCCCAATATTGAACCAATGTTGCGCTTCAGCAGACGAAGTACTGACCTGTTTGGTATGTTCTCCAAGGTTGAATCGATCCATCTACTCTCCAAATGTATATCTCTGCAGTTAGATCATAATGCGTACTTTACTTAGGGTATATCGACAAAGCGGCCCATGTTCGCATTCTACGACTTCGAAACGACCGGAACGTCGCCAGCGTTTGACCAGCCGCTACAGTTCGCGGCCATTCTGACGGATGATGATTTCAACCAGGTCGAGCGGGTAGATATCCGGTGCAAGTTGTCGCCTCACATTCTGCCTGCACCCTGGGCTATGGCAGTAACAGGCATTACGCCGGAGCAGCTTGAAGATCCAAACTTGCCTTCTTGGTTTGACTTCTCGTTTCAGATCAGCGGGCTCATTAAACGCTGGGCACCTGCTACCTGGACCGGATACAACACCATCGCATTTGACGAAGAATTCTTGCGGCAGTCATTTTACCAAAACCTGCATCCCAATATCTATCAGACCCAGTTTGATAATAACAATCGTCTCGATCTGATGAAGGTGATCTATGCGATTTGGGACTTAGCGCCAGACATTCTAAAATGGTCGCGCGATGAAAATGACCGGGTCAGCTTCAAGTTGGACCGACTCGCACCAGCGAATGGTTTCACCACCCACAATGCGGGTTCTGATGGATTGGACATCCCCCACCTAGCATTGTGTTAGAATTGAAGGATGGAAATTGTCAGACCATCAAACTGCGCGCTTCGAGGGGCCCAAGGGCCGTCGGCCGTTCGCAAGTTGTAGTCATATCAACGAACACGCCGACTTCACCTGACTTCAGAACCGAAGTCATGACGTCCACAGCATGAACTGCGAGATCTAACGAGCATCTGTGGTCGCGCCCATCTATTATCGCCGTCGCCATATCCGCCAGACCAGCTGTTCGGTAATTAGCCATCGACCCCTCATCATGCTTTTGGTTAGGAATACCAAGAGGATGATCCCAGGGTTCCAGCGCCGAAATCTCGCCATCGCGACTGGCGTGTTCGACCGTGCCACCGAAAAAATTGGGGTCTGGTAGGAACAGGCTGCCTTCACTGCCATACAACTCCATATTCGAGCGGCGGTGCGCCCAGATATCCCAACTGGCCGAGAGCGTTATGGTGGCCCCTTTTTGAAACTCAAGCAATGAATGAATGTTCGTCGGTGTTTTAACGGGGATTTTTTCTCCGGCACGTGGTTCAGAGGAAATTTTCCGGGGTTGTCACGTAAACTGCCGCATCGTGACGTGGCCCGGTTGCAGCCGACTTTTTAAGCGACGTTAGCGGCCAGTTTCCAGGCGTCGAAAGCTTCCATTCTGTGGTATCTGTTTGTGAGGGCGGGGCGGCGGCGGGCTGGAACAGAGAAGAAATTTCGGGTTGCTGAATGCACCGATATGAAACGTTGCAGAGCGCCGGGC
>PIVL01000709.1 GCA_003354145.1 Paracoccaceae bacterium | reverse complement strand
GCGACCTGGCCGAACTATCATGACCCGGCGAACTTCGAGGCATTCACCGAGGCCACTGGCGCGCATGTGCAGGTCAACGTGTTTGGCTCAAACGAGGAAATGCTGGCCAAACTGCAGGCGGGTGGCAGCGGCTGGGATGTCTATGTGCCGACCAATTACACAATCACAACCTACGTCTCTGAGGATTTGATCGAGCCGTTGGATGCCTCAAGGCTGTCCAATTATGACGCATCGGCATTTGATGCGCGCTACGCCGAGGCGGGCTCGGTTGATGGTCAACTTTATGCTGTACCAAAAGACTGGGGCACAACCGGGCTTGCGATAAACACCGCCCACAATGGTGGCAAGCCAATCGCCAGCTGGAAAGATTTCTTTGACATCACCAGAGACAGCTTTTCTGGTCGGACAATGGTGCATGATTATCAGTTGACGACGATCGGTAATGCGCTGAAATATTTCGGCTATTCCTTCAACTCGGTCGACGAGGCAGAGCTGGCGGATGCCGAAAAACTGCTGATTGATGTCAAACCGCACCTGTTCGCGATTTCTTCGGACTACCAGCCGTCCATGCGCAATGGCGATGCCTGGCTGACAATGTGCTGGTCGGGCGACGGCAAGCAGTTGAACACCGACATGCCTGAAATCGCCTATGTTCTTGGGGCTGAGGGCGGCGAGATCTGGAGTGATTACTACGCCATTCCAAAGGGTGCGCCGCACATGGATGCGGCCTATGCGCTGATCAACTTCCTGCTTGATCCGGCTGTGAATGCCAAGGAAGTGCTTGCACACGGTTATCCAACCGCGGACGCAAACACATTCGCATTGTTGCCTGAATCGCTGCGCAATGATCCGATTCTGTTCCCGGCGCAGGAACTGCTGAGCCCACTGGAGTTCGGGGCGGCACAGACTCTGACCGATCCAAACCGCGCCGAACTGATGGCCCGGTTCAAGTCGGCCTGATGAAAGATTGATGAGAACGACATGACGCACCGCACACGCAACTTTCTGCTTTTGGCACCCGCCGGAACCTGGTTTCTGGTGATGCTGATCGTGCCGTTAAGTGTCGTTCTCATCTTCAGCTTTGGAGAGCGGGCACCCGCCGGTGGCGTTGTGCCCGCTTTCACTTTGGAACAATACGCAAACCTGCCTGCGCGCTGGGCCGCGTTCAAGA
>PIVL01000708.1 GCA_003354145.1 Paracoccaceae bacterium | reverse complement strand
GATCTGATGGGAATGCCCGAGATCGAAACGGCCTATCCGATGTCTGTTCTGGGCTTTGCCATACTTACTGCGATTGTGATTATGCTGATCACCCGTATCCTGATCTGGATCGCGCGAAAGGCCATAACGCAGGTCAATCGGGTGCTACCGCATCGTATTTCGGTAGCACTTGGCGTTCTGCTCATTGCTTTTGTGGTAGTCACAGCAATGAACAGACTAGTCGTTTCAACGGCACTTCACGCAATAGATGAAATGTTTGCCACCATTGACGAGATCACCGACGAAGGCGCTGACGAACCAGCTGGGTTTGCCGACAGCCTGATCCACTGGGATGACTTAGGCCGCAACGGCAAACGGTTCCTGACGGACGGTCCAGACAAAGCCGAAATTGCCGCCATGACCGGGCGCGCAGCAAAGCAACCGGTTCGCGTGATCGCGGGTTATAACACCGCCGATACATTTGAGGAACGCGCCGAAGTCGCCGTTGCTGAACTGGATCGTCTGGGCGGATTTGATCGCAAAGTGCTGATCGTTGCGACGCCAACCGGAACGGGCTGGCTGGACCCATCTGCCATTCAACCGGTGGCGTTTCTACACGATGGCGATCTGGCCATTGTGTCAACGCAATACTCTTATTTGCCAAGCTGGCTGACCCTGATGATCGACCCGGATGTGTCGCGCGAATCGGCCCAAGCGTTGTTTGACGCGGTCTATGCCCGCTGGAGCGAGATGCCAGAAGACTCTCGCCCGCGGCTCTACCTGTTTGGCCTGAGCCTTGGCGCTCTGGGCTCCGAAGCCTCAGCCGACCTGATCTCGTTGCTGTCGAATCCAATCAATGGCGCATTGTGGGTAGGACCTCCGTTTGCCAGCACCATCTGGCCACAGGTCACCGCAACCCGTGACCCGGGATCACCCGAATGGCGACCGCTGTTTCGGGATAGTTCACTGATTCGCTTTATGACCCATGATGGTTTTAACCCGGGCACGCCGACCCAGTGGGGCCCTATCCGCATCGTCTATTTGCAACATCCAAGTGATCCAATGAGTTTCTTTTCTCCCAATCTCGCGTTTTCTTCCCCCGATTGGCTGGGAACGGATAGGGGGCCGGACATCTCGCCCTTTTTTGATTGGTACCCGTTGGTGACTTTTTTTCAGGTTGGCTTTGATATCCC
>PIVL01000707.1 GCA_003354145.1 Paracoccaceae bacterium | reverse complement strand
GGATAGCGGTATTGCGATGAATGGATCAACTCACCCGCGAAATCGCCTTTAAAGGTCGGCATGTTTGGTTCTGCCAAAGTACCATTGGCAATCAGGACGCCGGCAAACTCGGCTTCGTGCTCATTGCCCTCTGCATCCTGCCAGCGCACGCGCCAGCCTTCTCCGTCCCCGCCCAACGGCGCGGTTGACAATACCTTGGCGCCAAATTTGTAATGTCGGTACAGATCAAAATGTTCAGCGAATTTCTGGAAATAGGCCTTCATCTCGTGATGTGGTGGATATTCGGCCATATCCTCGCCCATCGGAAAGTCGGTAAATTCAGTCATGGTTTTTGATGAAATCAAATGCGCCGATTCATACATCGTCGACATGGGCGCATCGATGTCCCACAGCCCACCAACATCATTGGCCAACTCAAACCCCTGAAAGTCGATCCCCTCCTCAAGCAGCGTTTTGGCCATTGCCAACCCCATCGGACCAGCCCCAATCAGAGCAAATTGATCTCGGGTTTCCACGTTACTTTTCTTGGCCATACGTCAACATCCCTTAGCTTGCGCAATTCAATTAACTTGTACGAACGTACAAATTAAGGCAAACTGTTTTTTAAGATGCATCAATTACCTGATAACAAAAGAAAGCGCGCGCCATCCAAGCGATCTTTGCAGACGCACGCCCGGATTCTGGACGCTGCCGAGGCAGTTTTTGCTGCACGAGGATTCGAAGGTGCCTCAATCCGCGACATCGCCGAAGCCGCACAATCCCAAAAGGCATTGGTCAGTTTTCACGGTGGATCCAAAGAAGAGCTGTTCACCAAAATCATCGCCCGGCGCGCGCAGGAATTGGCCGACATTCGTCTTGCCAATTTGAACAATCTACCAGCCAAATCGTCTTTGCGGGCCATCCTTGACTGTTTCATCCGACCTTTACTGCAAAAATCAGCCAACGACCCCGGTTGGCAGTCCTATGCCCGTCTGATTGCCCATGTGTCCGCCGATCAACGCTGGCAACAAATCACCAGGGCCTACTTTGACCCGACGGCCAAAACTTTTATCGATGCGATCACCGCCAAATACCCAAACGCAGAGCCGCAGGCCGTTGCATCCTGCTTTGTGTTCACTGTGTCGGCGATGCTGTCACTTTGCACTCCGCAATGGCGGGTTTCGGCCCTTGGG
>PIVL01000706.1 GCA_003354145.1 Paracoccaceae bacterium | reverse complement strand
TTTTGAGCTCTGTGTTGTTGTTTTTCTTGCTGCTCACAAAGAAGCAGCAAGAAAAACAATAGACGCAGGGCAACTTGCCGATATATTTTTACTATCGGCGCCCTCCTTTGGCGCCGGTTAGCTTGTATCCCGTTCGGGCAATTTCTACGTGAATTCAAACACCGTGTGGTCAAATAGATTTGCCCGTTTCGACAGCTCAGCTTGCCCCTTTATGCGCTGCGCCATGCCGAGCGCATCATCCTGATAAGCTTTCGCGGTTCCGTGGTGTCGCTGTCCCGCAGATGCCATCGCCATGTCGGTGCCTGCCTGACCCAATTCGATGCCCATGAAGGTATGTAGTATGGTTCTGGCGATATGCTCGCCAGTGCCCACCGCCGCACGCCAACGATCGGAAACATAGCCGTAGGCCACAGGGTCACCGGTGCTGGTGACAAACAGTGCGCGTTTTTGGGCTAAGCATTCGTCCCGCATGTGGTCGAGCCAGGCAGGGTCAGCCCCGCGCAGGACCAGCGTCTCAATGAAAATATTGAGCCGAGGATCAATTTCCGCGGACCACGAATAGCCACTTTTCGATAGCTCGGTTTCGATGCTGTAGCGTGCACCGTTCCAGAACAGGGTTTCACCAAACGTGAACCGCGTGTCCGCCAGGCGAACCGGCATGACGGAGAACAGCGCCAGAGCCGCAGCGCGATTACGCCTTTCTTGCTGGCTACGTGGGCTGGGCAACGCATCCACTTCCGCCAAAATATCATGCGCCTGATTGATAAGGGCGACTGGCGAGTAACCAGTCTTTTGCAGATGCTGGAATTTCTTGCTCTTTGTTTTTTTGGACTTGAGTTCGTAGCGGCGATTGAGGTCTGCCAACAGAGAAATCACGTCATCATCCGCTGCAATGTAACGGGCGACTTTTAGCACGGCCGCCAATGAAGACCTGAGTGTAGCTGGCGCCAATTCACGTGCGCGCAGATCACGTGCATACGCACGCACGTTTTCGGCTGACAATTCATCCGGCAAACCCGCAGCGCGGGCAGAACAGAGAAGTTGCCGCATTTTCATCTCATGAGTTTTCATCATTCCAGCTGCAGGTGGTAGTTCGCCGTTGCGATCAAAGCCTGCGTCCATGTCATCAAACGCATCGCGCCATTGCTGCGGGAGTTGATCGAACGGCACCGATTTGG
>PIVL01000705.1 GCA_003354145.1 Paracoccaceae bacterium | reverse complement strand
GCCTGCTGCATCATCGCCTCGAATGGGTTGGTTGGATTGCTCATCTGTAGGGTGCATCCAGTTCCAGATTGCGGGCAATCTCTGCTTCCCAGCGGTCCCCGTTGGAAAGCAATTTGTCCTTGTCATAGAACAGTTCTTCGCGGGTTTCGGTGCTGAATTCGAAATTCGGGCCTTCGACGATGGCATCCACCGGGCAGGCCTCCTGGCAGAATCCGCAATAGATGCATTTGGTCATGTCGATGTCATAACGCGTCGTGCGGCGGCTGCCATCATCGCGCGGTTCGGCGTCAATGGTGATGGCCTGTGCCGGGCAGATCGCTTCGCAAAGTTTGCAGGCAATGCACCGTTCTTCGCCGTTCGGATAGCGACGCAGCGCATGTTCACCACGGAATCGTGGGGACAGAGGCCCTTTTTCATGTGGATAGTTCAGCGTCGCCTTGGGGGCGAAAAAGTATTTCATCCCCAGCGCAAAGCCTTTGACAAAATCCGCCAGCAAGAAATATTTCGCGGCGCGGGTATAGTCGATCTGAGTCATGCGTCAGCCTCCTACGGTCCAGCGGGCGAATGTGCCCCAGAACCAGTCAAATTTGGCGGCAAAGGCCACGAATACCACCCAGCCAAGCGACATGGGCAAGAACACTTTCCAGCCGATCCGCATCAGTTGGTCATAGCGATAGCGTGGCGTAATCGCTTTGACCATCGAGAAGAAAAAGAACACGACGCCCATTTTCGCGACCATCCACAACAGCCCGTCAGGCAGGCCGGGAATTGGCGACAGCCAGCCACCAAAGAACAGCAATGTCACCAGCGCGCACATCAGTACCACTGCGACCAGCTCGCCGATCATGAACAGAAGGAACGGGGTTGATGAGTATTCAACCTGATAGCCCGCCACCAGTTCTGATTCCGCCTCGGGCAAATCAAATGGGGGTCGGTTGGTTTCGGCCAAAGCACTGATACAGAAAAGGATCAGCATCGGGACCGAGGAGCCACGGCCCATGAGCAGCGGCTTGAGCACGTTGTCGCTGAGCCCGATGAGCAATGCCCAGATGGTACGTGTGTTCTACGCTTGGAACAGTGTGGTAGTATACATGGTATAGGGACAAATACACTTGAAAATGGCACCGACAATCAATCAGACTATACTACATCCTTCCTTGGCAAACAGCAAACGTGTTC
>PIVL01000704.1 GCA_003354145.1 Paracoccaceae bacterium | reverse complement strand
AGTGCCTCGGTTCGGCAGGCTTCTATCGCTGACATCACTTTGAGCTGGCTGAAGCTAACATGCCCTGCATTGGCCTGCCGCCATTCAGGACCATGCATGCGGAAAATGTCAGCGATCTCTAGCTTGGGGCGAGACAACCGCCCCGGACGTTACCGGGGTCCTTGTCGGAGCGAACGGCCCTGCAATGTTTTGAGCGCCTCAAACGGGCTCACCGTGTCACGGATCGTCTTGGTGGCGACCTGGGTGTAGCGCGCTGTTGTGCTCAGCTTGGTATGGCCCAAAAGCACCTGCCCTCTCATCGATTGCCAGGCAATCGACTGCCGGGTAATAAATAACCCGCACATCCGTACCTGCTTCCAGCAGATGGGTAGCAAAGCTGTGCCGCAGGGTATGCAGGGTTGCAGGCTTGGATATCCCCACCAGATGCTTGGCCGAATTGAAAGCCCGGCCCAATTGCCTCGAAGTGACCGGATTGATCTTGGGCTTGCCCCATTCTCAGCGATGCAAGCATCGCCTGCCAGGCAACAGGAAACAGCCAGCCCTCAGGTCGCGCCTCACGCCAGTAATCCCGCAGCAGGTCCCTCAGATCCGGCGACAACATTACCTTGCGATCTTTGCGCCCCTTGCCCTCATCAACGTGGATCAGCATCCGGTCGCTATCGATATCGCTGATCTTCAGATTACAGACCTCGGATGCCCGCAACCCCGCACCATACGAGATGCTAAGCGCCGCACGATACTTGAGGCCCGGACCTGGGGTCGCCATCAGAAGATCCGAGACCTCCTCAACACTGAACACAACCGGTAGCTTCCTTGGTTGGGTCCGGAACTGCATAAACCGCTTCATCTCCTCACGCCCACAGGTCATCCCGAAAAAAAACCGCAGCGCCACAATGCGGGTGTTAAACGCCGAAGCCGATACGCCCGTATCTGTCATGTGCAACTGGTATGCCCGAAGTTCCTCGGGTGTTGCCGTATCCGGTGATCGCATCAGAAACGTGGCAAAACTCTTGATCGCTCGGATATGGGACTTCTGGGCCTTGTCGCCCATCCCGCGGATACGCATGTCTTCCATCATCCGCTCACGCAGCGGGGTCATTTTATCCTCTGTCATGGGAACCTCCTGTTCTTCGATTGAGAAAGTCCCAATCGTCAGACAGGTTCGTCAGATCTCAAAATC
>PIVL01000045.1 GCA_003354145.1 Paracoccaceae bacterium | reverse complement strand
TCGCGAGATGTCAGCGCTTACGCTGAGCACCAATCGTGTCCGCAAATCCGCAAACGCGACAAGACTGCAGCCAGGCACGTCCTGCCGTAGCGCGTCTAACTGACCAAGAATGCTCATCACACTTCTTTCATTATGACGGGATCCGTACAGACCAAAGTACTATCCCTATCCTATTGGTTGCGTCTAATTTTTGGCTGTGTTCAGTCACCTTTCGCAGCCTCCATCATCATCTCGGGCGGCTCAACGACCCCGGCCGTCGGGGTTGTCAATCGCGACTGTAATCCGTCTCTCCGACTTGGACGGACTCTGCGTGGGGTTACTGCTGCCATTGGCAGGTCTTCACAAAAATTGCTTTCGGGGTCGGGTGTTGCCGCTGTGTCTGCCATCACGAAATCTATTTCAACCGAACTTTCGAAATTGTCTTGGGTGATCTCTGAAACTGACGGACTGTCTTCGATTGAAAACTCATTCTGGTCTGACGTGATATTGGGTGTGGTTTCGATTCCAGGAGAGGAGAGGAGCATTTCGACAAGCTCCTCGGCAAATTTGGCCGCACCGCTGCGTTCCCACTTTTCGGCATCTTCTTCAGAGTTCAAGGCATCGGTTAAGGACACGGGAAACACACCCTTGAAAAGACCATCTGTTTCCTTGCACACACGTTCCAGAACCCGTGATCTATCTCGTTCAGTCCGAAGCTTGTCGAACTGCGAAATGATGATCAAATTGTTGCCATTGGTTTTTGATCTGACGAGCTCCCATGCTGCCGCTTCGGATTGCCGCCACGCCTGCGTGGCATGGGTGCACCAGACGACGCAGTCCACTTCGGACACCGCATTTTCCCAGACCGAAGAGGACATGTTGGGGTCGGAGATCCCGGGCATGTCGATCAGATCGCAGAGTTCCAGAGCGTCAGCTTTTAAGAACAACTTTATCAGTTTGGTCTCTTCGAGCTGAATGTTTGGAATTTCCTCGATATCCAGTTGAGTTTCATTCCCGTCCAAATCAACACGGAAAGCACTTTCCTCTCCGTAAGAAATCCAGACCGGAGGAAGGCGTGTCGCAGTTATTTTTACGGGTAGGGGCGCGCACCCCAAAAGCATGTTTGACAACGTACTTTTGCCCGAGCTGAATTCACCCATTAGCGCAAGACGGGGCTTTCGGGTGATCGGCTTTCTTTCGATCGAACCAGCTTCCATGTTTGTCGTTTCCAAGGGGATCTCCTATTCTGGTGCTGCCGAAAAGCGTGCCAAAGAATCCAACATCTCCTGGACCTCGTCTTGGTCATGCATTTTATCGCCGCTGAACATTTCCTGCATATCTTTGCTGTGGTCGGTCTGTGCTCCCAATTCGAACAGAATACTTTTTTGTTCGTCCAAGAAACTGGCAAGCGATTGGACAGCCTCTTTGCGCACCTCTTGCGTCTGAACCGATTTCAACTGATGCATGAAATCTTCGGTTTCGGCCGTAATCAGTTTCTGAAAGCGGTTGGCAAAAGCCTTGTATCCACGGGTGCGCCGCCACCAGCTCTCCCACCAACTACCGTGAAAATCCAAAGCGATCGTCTGACCAAGCGCGACCGGAGATGGAATTACCGGGGGCTCTGGCAGGGATATCTGAATGCCGTGAACGGCATCACCGAACGCCTGACAATACAGTTCAGCAAGGTCGCCAACAGTCGCCTCATAGCGATTTTTCGCCGCGGCCTGCATCCTTACTCCAAACACATTATATGCCGTCCGCAACAACATTCTCAGGCCGGTTGGATCGTATTCCCAGACTTCTGTGTCGCCATTTTGCTCCAGATGAGTGATCAAAGAATGCGTAGCGCGTTCGACAAAACTGAGATGAGTGCGATCAGCCCGATTGTGATAGGCCAATATCACTTCATCCAAATCTTCTTGCAGAGCTGCGAGATGCTTTTGTGCGAGAGCATTGAACTGTGTGGTGACCTCGTACATGCTGAGCGACGACGGGGAAGAGTCGCTCTGGATGGTCATGGCATTAACGGCCTGCAACCCGCTTGCAATGCTCGTAGCCGAACTGGCTACTTTAGCAAGCAAGGCCTTGCCTTCGTCCTCAACAATGCGATCAGATATGCAGCGGAACAATTCAGGCAGCCCGGACACTTCCCAGACGATATTAGGAGAAGATTGCTCTTGGTCTATTGTGGACATTTCAACTTTTGCCCATTCCAGCAGAGCTTTGGAACTGGATTCTGTAAGGTCTTCCAATGCACCGGAAAGCACAATATTGGCCCAATGGGCGCTTCCGAATATAATCTCGGCGTCCCCTGGCCCATGATGATCTTTTAGAGTTTGGCGTATGCTGGCTTCGATTTCAGGAATCTGACTGACAGGGTCGGGTAATTCGTCAATCCGGTTCACAAAAAAGATCACTTCTCGGGATTTCAGATTCGAAATCATTCGGATCAGTCCCATATCCACAGAGGTCAGCGCCTGATTTGCGGACAGAACCACCACACAAACGCGGCTACCGCGAATAGCACCAATTGTAACCTGCTCACGCATCATAAAGGTGTCGTTCACCCCCGGCGTGTCACGCAGACAGATCGGGAACGGAACCGTCGGGCAGTTCAGATACAAGTCCGCTGATTGGGTAATGTCGGCAAATTTACCTTGGCCATCGTCCTCGTCCGCGTTCTTTTCAACATCAAAATCATCGCCTAGACACGTATAGCGCTCGAGTAGATTTTTATCGAAATATCCGTATTCGTGCTCCTGTCCCAAAAGAAGCTCAAATTTCCGCCCCAGTCGTTGACGAGCCTTTTCCCAAACACCCTGCACCTGCATCTGAATTTTTTTAAGCTCGCTGTCAGCGCCTGATCGACCAGCAAGCTCGCCCAGACGGCCGCCTCTTGTCAGCAACCGGCTCCATTCATCTTCGGTCATGAAGCTGAACCGCGCAGCGACATCAAACCGTTTAGAACCGGGTGTTAAGTGCAGAGACGTGACAACAGATGTCCAGGGATTGACGTCTGACGGCAAAAGGTCTGCCCAACCTGCCATAGCATTGACCAGCGTGGTCTTCCCCGACTTCACTTGACCCAGAAGAGTTACGCTGGGTTCGAAACCCGCCAGCATTCGTTTTAACCGTGCCACTGACTGCGATGTTTCGGCACCAGCCATTTCGTCCAATGTCTGAAGGACCTCGTTCAATTGGGCCACGTTTTCAGCGAACTCCGCCGAAACCTCCATCCCCAATTTTAGATTGGTGGGGCGGGCGGACGATAAGATCTGTGTGGCTTGATCTAAGTTGACTTCGATGTTCATTTTATTCCCGCTGGCAAGTTGTTTCGCTACGGCTCCAAATGCATTTGCACCAAAGGCGCATTAGCCTTTGGACAGAAACTCAATACATCACAAGAATTGGAGCTGAATGTGGTCAAAGTAGGGCTGAAATTCGACATCATGCATAGTTCTCTTTTTTGATTTCAGAATGCGCTGAAATTTCCTTTTTCATTTGCAACAGAAGAGTGACCGCATCGGCCGCAGCGTCTTCGCCTTTCTCCAATTGCAGCAACATCATCAGTTCGCTCGTTTCAAGGACGTCGTCTTGAACTTCTTTGACGGAAGGATTGCCTGGATTCGCATCTTCAAGGATGTCTGCAAGAGCGTTTGCCGTTTTGACACATTGGTCCAGCACCTGACCCGGATCCGGGTCATCGGATTGGGACAATTTTTTGAGCATGTCATCGGCACAAATCTGGAGCAATCTGGTCGCCTCATCAAGCAACTGATCGTTCTGTGCGTCGCTGCTGAGCGAGCGAAATTCTTTTGTTTCGCCATCTTTGACCTGCTGCGCAGGGTCATCTGTCCCAATGCTGGAAACAGATGCAGTATTCAGCTGAGGGGTTGGTGACGTTATCTCGGGAGGTAAATAGTTTAACAGATTTTGGGCTTGATCCAGATCTGCTGTTCGGCCGCTTTGTATCTGGCGCATTACGCATTCAAAGAGTTCTTTGCCGCCACTTGATTTCCACAGTTCCGCGTTGAACTGGTTGTTGCTGTCGCGAGCGGTCGCCGCTTGAATAGTAGCAAGCGGATAAAGACCCAGAAACTCTTTGGTCACAAAATCTTCCAGGGCCGAAATCTGGTCGGCCAGAACGCCGCGCATCAATTGCTGGTCGGCCTTGGTCAGAACCAGACAGCTATGGTCTTTTGTTTCGTCCGGAACGTCCATCCATAGTTTCTGTTCACGTGAGTCAAAATATTCGGAGCACCAAAGAATGATGTCAGCCCATTTTGTAACCCGGTTTACGATTAGCTTCTGGTACTCAAAATCACCCGGCAGATTGATTTCGACAAAATTCTGGTCGCTTAAACCCGAATCCGGAAGTTCCTGCCGTGCCCGAATGGTTCCAGAGGGAACCTGCGCGTCCGCCAGCATCCCGTTGAGCCATATGATCGATCCATCTTCGGTCTCAAACATGGTCCGTAAAGCTGGCCCGCCCGCGACCTCAACAACGGATACTCCGTCAAGCCGTGGTACGACCTGCTGACCGAGCATCATATTGATCAGGGCCGACTTGCCGCTATTGGGTAATCCCACGACAGCCACTTGCACAGGCTTTCGCAGGTGCGACACCAGTTGCTGGCCCCATTTGTGAAGGCTTGCCGGGAATTTTTTGTTCCCCAATGCAAAATCTAGCTGTTCGATGAGAGGCGCAAAATTTCCGGTCAATGTTCTGCAGTCCTCTCAATCGACACTCTGCACATGTATTTTATCCCAGGCGCGGACCTGATCGCAGATATTGTTCGGGATCGTATCAACTGACCAGCGGGTCTGGATCTCTCCAATGCCGCCAATGCGATCGGTTCCTCGACTTTGGTCATTTCTGTTTGCTGCTGCGTCACCTTGATGATGCATAGTGAAACATTGTCTTGATCCGGATCATTCAATTCCTTGAGAACACGCAACAATTCAGTACTGGTTGCTGCGCTGGAATTGTCTGACTGTGCCTCCAAAACCTCGGCAATCTTCTCTTCCGCCAGAAACTGAAGCCCGTCACTTGCGGCAACTACAATGTCTCCGACAAGCAACTGGATCGGTTTGTTAGGGCAATCAATCATTGGGATTGCATTCCCAACAAGTACTGACGTCAAGCAGTTCTTGTCGGGGTGGTTCAACGCCTCTTCGGGTTTCATCATTCCCTTGCTGACAAGATAGTCGAACTGTGGTGTCAGGGAATGATCTTCGTTCAGGCGATGCAGCTTCTTGTTGCGAAACAAGTAAAGAGGAGAGTCGCCTATCGAAATCCAATACAACCGGTTTTTAATCAAAACCGGAGCTACCAACGTGGCCCCCATGCCACGAGATTCCGGGCTGGCATTTGCGTGATGAAGTAAGCACTCATTGGCGCCAATTGCGGCCTCACGCAGGACTGAAGCAATGTTCTGTTCCAGTTCTTCCGGATCGCCCGCCATCAGCTTGAGCTCGCTGTACACTTCTGTGACCACGATCTTGCTGGCGACGTCACCGGATGCATGTCCACCCATACCGTCAGACAAAACGGCAAAACCCATTTCCGTGCCTACCGGGAAGTCCGCAACGATTGCATCTTCCTGATTATCACGCTGCCCCTGACTTATTGCAGAGGAAGCGTCATAGCGAAATTTAGCTGAATGAAGCATTCTGACGATCTTCCCTTGGGTTTTGCTGCCACTGGAAATCATCGCCGCAAAGCCCAACGAAGCGTAGAGTCGTTTCGCCAATGCGTATCGTATTTCCCGACTCTATTTCCTCGGTGCTCAAAACTGGTCGATTGTTGAGACGGACCAGATTTGTTTTCCCACCGTGGCCCAGAAAAAACTTTCTGGTTTCAGAGTCATAGGCGACAACCGCGTGATTTTCCCGCGAAATACTGTTGTCACCAAAGTCCAGGCAAACCGTTTGATCGCTACCACGTCCAATTTGGGAAACACCATCAAACAGGGTAAATGCCGATCCTTCGCCGTAGCCGTCCACAACAATCAGCCAGCCAACCGGAAACTGCGTATGCCCAGCCGAGTTCTGTTGTGTGCGCTTGTCGAATGGATCAGACGCCGCACTTTGCCCCGGATTAAAACCAAGCAACCTGGTTTTCACGCGCCCCGCTCGCGCGGCTCCGCGTCCAACAGCAGGTGCCGGAACACTTACTTTTTCAGGGAGGTCGGATTTGGTGTTTGCCTTATCAATTTGCGAAGCACTTATCTGCTCCACTTGAGAGCTCACCGGTACAGGAGTTTCGCGCCAATTCCGGGACACTCCATTTTCGCTGCTTTGGGGCGAAACAACGTGGGTTTCCAGCGTATTCGCCTCCCGAGTGTGACTCATCTTGGCTTCTACCGAATTCGTCCGCGGCCCAGTAGTTTCAGCGCCTGAGGTTGGTGAATTCTTACTCTCTTGAGTTTGAAGAAACTGATCCAATGCATCCTGACTGCTCTTTTCTATGGTTGAGCGGGCTTCGATATCGTCAATGCGGTTTGGTATTTCCAAACCGTTTGGGTCTGTTCCGATAAGCGGTTCTTCACTTGAGGAAACGGGCGTATCGTCGGCGTTAAACTGACTGTCTTGTCGCACGTCGTCCTGAAACAAAGACTTGTCATCTTCGGCGTCCAGTGTATCTAACGCATCCCATAGCGCGCTGGTATACGCGTCAGAAGTGGCTTCCGGTTCCGCTTCAAGTTCCGGGTCATCTTCAAACAGAGTATTCATTGCTGACCGTTCGTCGTCTGAATCCAAGCTTTGATCTGACGCCAAAGCGTCCCAACTGATGGGGTTCGGGTTTACCGATTGTTTCGAAGAGACAGATGTTGTTTCGGAAGGATCCGGTGAAGACGGCAATGCATCAACCGATTCTAAATCTGTTTCCGGTTGCGGCCGTCGTATCGCAGTCTGAGTCTGAGGTAATTCCAGTTCAGGATGGGGTGATGCTGCCGCGCGCTCGGCGGAAAGCCGGGCTTTTTCTGAAATAATGTCTCGAATGAACTTCATTTTGTTGCCCTTCAGTTCTAATATGCAATTGGATTTTTGTGTCGACGTAGTAAAAAGTTCCGATTGATAAGCCTCAAAACCATTGATCCACTTGGCTGTGTTTCAAGCTCACTTTCGCTTTTCGAGCCGTTTCCTGTTTTGGGGCGTGAGACCAGTTTTTTGTCTTGTTCACACATCCACGCCTCTACGTCGTCGATTGGGTCCCCGAAGATATCGACCTGCTGAACCTCTTTCTTCGACAGAACTTCAATTTCTTCCTGAAAATCTTTATTTTTTTCTGCCAGGCTTGAAGGCAGTTTCGGCTCAAGGACGCTATTTGCGTCTTTGACCAACTGGGCAATCTTGTTTTGCAAATCAGGATTCCGTTGAGCCTCTGGCTTCAAAATGGGCTGAGCAGGTTCCGAGTCAAGCATGTCGATCCACTCTTCGGCGGACTGAATTCGGTTTTTTTGCAAAACCGACAATGCCTGATCTACCGAGGCCAGAAAACTTTCGCTATAGGACGCCGACGAACCCGCCAGTGGCTGATATGGATCGTCGGCATCGGCAGCCAAAGCGGCCAGACGTTCTTGGCTATCCGGCGGAGCGTTGCCTGTTACGAGATGGTAAAAGGTTGCGCCCAGCGAATAAATGTCACTTGAACGGTCTTGTTCGACGTCTGACAAATAGAACTCATGTGGAGAATAGCCGTCTTTTACTGCGATCATCGCAGACAAAGCGCCAATCTCTCTGCCCGCATATTCACGCGCTGCGCCAAAATCGATTAGTGTCAAGTTGTCTTCAGAATCCAAAAGGAAATTGTCTGGTGATATGTCCCGATGCAGGATGGACTGTTTATGTATGTAGCCAATTGCCTTGAGGGCGGTCCGCAGTGCTTGGTGAATAAGCTGCGGCGTCAGGCGATCCGGCTCATCTTCCAAGATACTTTGCAAGTCGGTGCCATCAATTTGGTCGAGCGCCATATAAGCAGTGTTGTTTTCCTCGAAGACCTGATGAACGCCGACAATATTGTGGTGCTTCAACTTTGCCAATCGACGGGCTTCGCGCACGAAATGGCGCACAACCGAACTGTACTGTTGGTTGTTGTTCAGTGACCGCGATTGAACATTTCCAGCAATGCGAAAGCAGATATCCGTCGGGAAGCACTCTTTGATAACGACTTGGCGGTCAAGACTATCGCGGGCCAAATAGGTGATACCAAAGCCACCACGGCCCAAGAATCGCTCGATCTGGTATTGTCCATGCAGCAGCGTAGTGCCTCGTAACAGCTCATCCGGCTGACCTTCGAATTTATGCATGATCTCGGCACTCAAAGCGATAAACCTTTGCTTCTTGCGTTAGCGGTGGAAATTGCCTGTTCATTCTATTGGCTCAATGTGAGGGCCAATTGTGATCAGACCAAGGCGTGAATTGGCCGAAGCAAAGGCAAGCAAGAAAAGGGGTGTTGGCAGAATAGCTGCACCGATAATTCTCATTTGCTTTTTCGAATGCGAGAACGAGCGATGCAACGTTATAAGAGAATGCGATGTTTGCAGAAATTCGCCGCTTGAAACAGTCGCCGAACGCCAAAACCGTTGTCTCAACGCATTGGATCGCCTGACCTTGCCAGTGGGCCCCGCTACTTGGGGGAAATCGGTTCATGAATATCCGTTCATTGGCACTCAATCTGGTGAGTTTCAGCCGCAAATGATGATAGTTGGAAGAAAGCCAAACAGCCATTGGCCGGGTGAAAAAGCCAGTTAAATCAGATGTTGAGATGGAAGGAACATTGTGACATTTGTCAGCAACCCGCACGGCTCGATTAAGCCGCCGCAGCCAGATCACTGATCAATGTCTGGTTGATCCATGACTCTTCAAAGTCAAACTCTTCCAGCACCTTGACCGAGTATTGCGTTTCGTTACGCCGTCACAAGTCTTCCACAATCTGACCCATATTACGGCCAATTCCCAAGGTATCGTCCGATTATAAATCTACCAAATCGGATATATTCATGTTCAATTCAGGCCAACCTTCGTCGCGAGACCGCGGCATGGATGAAGACCGTTCTGAGGCTACAAAGGCACGCATCCTTGTTGTGGGTGATGAGCCTGACATCCGCGACTTTCTGCAGATTGCACTCTCTGCAAGCGGGTTTTATGACATTGAGGTTGCCAGAAACGCGTCTGAAGCTCTGCTTGCGATAGACCGTTTATCCGGCACTTTCGACTGTCTTCTTTTAGATATTCAGATGCCAATGATAAGTGGTGTCGATCTGTGCGAAATTATCAGAAAGAACCCTGAGTATTCGAGTGTTCCTATCGTCATGCTCACAGCCATGAGCGAGCGCAAATATCTGGATTCTGCATTTTCCAAGGGGGCCACAGACTACATCTGCAAGCCGTTCGACTTTATGGACTTGCGAATGCGGATCGGGAGAGCCCGCCAGAAAAGCGTTCGACAGCCACATACTGCCGAACAAGCATTATCCCATCAATATGCGAAAACGGACGAGCAGTCGGAGTGTTCACTGAAATTGGATCAGCCTATTTACCTGGCCGGAATAGACAGGTGTGTTAACCTGAATTCGTTCGAAAACTATGTTCTGCAGTCATCTTCACAAGGTTTGCAGAACACCTTCGTAAAAGCGGTGAAGATCGCTAACATTCAAGTGCTCCATCGAACTCTGTCTGAAAAGTGTTTTCGCGGTGTGCTAAGGTGCGTTGCGGAATTGCTATCAGATGAAACCACACTCTTTGGAGGAGTTCTCTCTTACAGAGGAAACGGGGTTTTTCTTCATATGGGACAAAGTAATGTCACCCTGGCTAGGGTCGTCGCGAACCGGCAAGCAAACAGAAAATTGTATTTGGAGAACATCAAGAAGGTCTCTGGTCATCATATCGAACTGGTCTTTGGAAGTAAGGTGCCTGTGTCGGGAGCTTCCAAGTCGGGCGTGCTTTTTGAGATGAACAAAGCAATCGTAGATGCGGAAGAAAAAGACACACAGTCGAGAAAATGGGCAACCTATTCTGAATGGCCGATTGAACAAACCGGTCACGGTAATGAGCGGGAACATATTGAGATGAGCGCTTACAAAAATTTACTTCAAAACATGCTGTTGGATAAAAACTGCAGGCTTCAGTAGGTCAGAAATAATTGCCAAAGCATGACCTGAAATTTGCCTAAACTTTACCTGCTTCTTGCCGAATTAGTTCCACTATTCTGTGCGAGAAATAGGATTATCAGTATTTGGTTGAGTTAAAGTATGTCAATTTCGGAAATTCAATTCACGGATCAGGACGCGCTGTCACCAAGCGATCCATTGTTGCAAAATTTGAAAGATTTCACGTCTATCACCGTGAGTCTGATCTGGCAGCGGCAGGCCATTTTTTTGGCGGCAACACTACTTACAGCTTTCTATTTTGATCCTGTGGGCGCCGCCGTCTTCTATTGCACGATCATGTTTACTGAAATTCTGGATCTTCTTCTCGCACGACGCGTGAAGTCTCTGGACAAAACTGATCGGGCAGGCATTACCAGTTCGCTATACTGGGCTTTGGGCAGTTCCACTCTCAGTGCAGCCAATATCTGCCTTTATGCCATTACGGTGGCGCTTCAACAGGAAGGTGGAGGACACTTCACCCCACTATTTTTCCTTTTTGCAGCTGCGCTTTTTGCAGCAATGAACAACCACCAGATTGTTATTGTACTGGTTGTTCGGTTAACGATATACGGGTTTTCTTTCATGATTATCGTTCTAAAAGATGTATGGGTTACACGCCCTCCACTGAGCTCTGACCTTTGGTTGCAGGTTTTTACAATAATCTTTGTTATGTATTTTATTATCGACTGTTCATTCATATTTCTGAAACTTTATCGAAAAAACTTGCAACAGATTGAAGACCTTAAGATGGAACACGAGGCAGCCAAGGCGGCCTATCTGGTAAAGTCTCAGTTCGTTTCAACAGTAAGTCACGAACTTCGCACGCCCCTTACGTCTATCAAAGGTTCGTTGGATCTGATAAACTCGGGTGCAATGGGAGAAATACCCAATCGAATGCAGAGTCTGGTTAAACTGGCTGGCAGCAACAGCAATCGCTTGTCCAATCTTATCGACGACCTGCTGGATCTTCAAAAAATCGAAGCCGGTGAAATGACGTATCGTCAGGATGTCCTGAATGTACAGAATGTGATCAGCGAGGCAGTCGACAGCAGCCTTGGGTACGCCAGTGCTCATGATGTGACTATTGTTGAGGATTCAGCGATCTGTGATTCACTGTTTATCGAAAGCGATGAAGCGCGATTGATGCAAGTTTTGCTAAATATAATCTCAAATGCTGCAAAGTTCTCAGCGTATCAAGGTGTGGTCACAGTTGGGTGTGAACGCTGTGGCGACAAAGTGCGTATATATGTAGTAGATGAGGGACCCGGCATTCCAGAAAATTCAAAAGACAAAGTGTTTGGTCGGTTCACGCAACTCGACTCGTCTGACCAGCGTCACGCCGGAGGCACAGGGCTCGGAATGAACATCTCCAAAGAGATTGTCGAGAACTTGAACGGAATTATAGACTACGTCAGCGAAGTTGGGAAAGGCACTAAGTTTTTTGTTGAGTTTGATGCTTACGAAACCGACTCTCCGCACAAACAGACTTCCCTGATGTAATCCCCAAAACGTCCTCGGTTTTGGAGAGTTCTCTTCGCCGCACCCCCTGCTGGGAAGAAGAGCAGAAACGCGCGAAAACATCGAAGTTTATAGATCCGCAGAAGGTATCAAACGGGCAAGAGGGTTCGTGGATATCGCAAGGACGCTGATTAACCTAACGATGAATGCTCATCACCGGTAAAAACCACGACAAAGAATCACCGTACTGCGCCATCGGTAAAAAGGTCCGGGCGGCACTGATGAAATCAGCAACAGCATCCAGCCGTCGGCATGATCAAAGTGCGACAAATCTGGTTCTAAAAGGGGCATTTCGGGCGGCACATTAATAACCCGCAATCTCTCGTTATGCACAAAAGACTCCTCGAGTAATTCTCGCTCAGTTCATTTCAATTGGATCATGTTGGAGTCTGAGTTGCGGCAAAAAAACGCATGACCTTAGGTTAAGCCTTTCCTAACGCGTGATCTTTTTTGCAACTAAGGCCGCTTTCGTTGCGCAAAAGCACCACTTTTTCCGATTCGGCACATATTCCTATAATGAGAGTTCTTTTGAGGGCGCACACTTTAAAGAATTGGGCAATAGTAGGGCAAAAAATTGAGAGCAGTAAATGAATAACGCTCGAGCACCCCTTCAAGGGGTTTCAGCTTCGTTGGTTTTCCCGAAACTGGCGACTAAAACAAATGGCGACGATCAGCGACCCGTGCCTGCGGGGAACAGCCTACGCGTGCGCACATTACCACCGTCCGGTAAAATGAGCCATGTTCGGGGGACGACTATGTCGTTCAAAACTATGCACGAACATGGCGAACTGCTGGTAAGCTACCTGCAAGCCAGAAAAGCTATATTTATAGATCAACTAAACTGGCATGTACCCCAAGATGATGGGCTGGAGTTTGACCAGTACGACACCCCGTTTTGCCGCTGGATCGTTTTGCACGAATATGGTGAGGTTCTGGGTGGTGTACGTCTTCTGCCCACCACTGCGAAGTGCGGTGTTTATACCTACATGCTGCGTGACGCTCAGAAGGGTATTCTGGAAGGCATGCCCACAGACTTACTGTTCTTTGAAGCACCTGTTGAACAACGCATTTGGGAAGCTTCACGGTTTTTCATAACGAATGCTGTTGCATCTACTCGCCGGATTCAAATGCAATATCGGTTATTCGAGTTAATGAGCCAAGTAGCAATAGATCATGGCGCGACGCATATTCTGGGGATAGTACCGTCCCTTTGGGCCCGTTGGGCGCGACGATTAGAAGTCGGAGCCACCCCAATTGGCGCGAAATTTTCGATTGAAGGAACATTCAGCCAATCTGTTCTTTTCAACGCTTCCGAGTTCGTTGATTGACATTGCACTACAGCTTTCCCAGGACTTTTGTGCGTACAAGAGTTGTCCGAGGTGGAGAAACACAAGGCTCAATATGCAGGTTGCCTGCAACATTCTTATAATGGGGCTTCGAACGTAAACGTAGAAGTGACAGCCATTTTCAGTTTCAAAGCGGGTGTGGTCTTGCCGATGCCCATGTTGAGCCCATGTTGAGTCGATCGTGGTTGTAAGTTCAGAACCATTCTGTGACCTGGCCTTCTACCACGTCTTTCGTTTTAAATATGTTCTGGCCCAGTCATTCACCGCGAATCGCACGATTGTGGCACTCGATATAAACGTTCCGCAGCGGGTTTCCGGGTTAGATGCATCTATGTGGATGCTACACTTCTCGCCCCAACACATCAGCATGCCGCTGACATATTCTGGACCGTCGCACTTTCGGAAAGGTGCTGATTAAAAGGCTAAGACAGCTTGCGCGTCCCTAAATTGCGCAGCAGATGGCGATAGTCGGGCCTCAGTATTTCGCGGTTGAAATCGTCGAGAACGTTCAGGCCCCTGAATGATCGACCATCATCCAACTGGTCATGCATATGTCCTTTGACCGTGTGCGGTTAGTGACATCAAGTACGTCCAAAGTGTCCGCCCTGTCTCGTTTCAGGCGTCCTTACTGGGCTTGATTCGCAGGTATTTCGAAAAAATCATCTCAATTTGGCCAAAATTGTGCCTCGTTATCGACCGACTCGTGAAGCAAATATTAAGAGTAATGGATAGTTGATTGAGTGGCTACAGATCATGGATAATGCTGACAACGGAAATAACATGTTCCAACGAAAGCTTGTATGTCGAGCCCAAAGACCCAAAAAGTTTAGGGTATTGGTTGTTGACGACGAACCGAGCATTCTTGAACTGCTTAAGATGGCGTTGCCGACGCTGGACAACTATGATGTTTCCATCGCGAGTTCCGCGGCGAAAGCGCTTAAGACCCTTGAGGACCAGATTCCCCAATTTGATTGTTTCTTGCTAGACATCCAGATGCCTGAAACAAACGGTATTCAGTTGTTGGAACAGATACGCGAGATACCTGAATACGCTGATACTCCGGCAATCATGCTAACTGCCATGAGTGATCGCAAATATGTCGACGAGGCATTTTTGGTCGGCGCAACAGATTACGTGACCAAACCATTCGACATGCTGGAACTTCGCAGCCGAATGAAAGCAGCGTATCGACTGTCTCAGGAGCGCCAAAAAGTTCGAAAAAGTATCGAAATCACAACTCAGTTGAAAAATGAACTGGCTTACAATCAAGATTTCAGCTTCGACGACCCCGTCTCGATCGAAGGCATCGATAGGTTCCTACGCCATGCGGAATTTGACAACTACATCAAGCAACTGTCTAGGGGGCGCTTGTTCAAATCGCACGCGACCGCATTGAAATTGCAAGATGCCGAGTTCTTCTTCGATACAAAGTCTTGTGGAGATTTCAAGCATGTCCTTAAGGATATCGCTGTCGCCCTTTCCAAAACGACCAAGAAGTCAGGAAGCATGCTGTGTTACCGCGGCAAAGGTGTTTTTCTGGCCGTAACACACGGAAACGGCGATCCTGTTGATACCCTGGACGAAGAATCGCTTAACCAACTGGTCGAAACAATGATTGCACAACGTATGTCAGAGTGTTGGGCAAATGTCTTGATTGGAGACAAGGTTCCGATGCGATCGCTATCGAAAGCCGGAGCGTTCGCGGCATTGAACACCGCAATCGAAAGCGTAAATGCGAAAGATGCAGAGCTACAACGCGCTCTGGAACGCGCAGCCAAGGGCGCCGCGGGCTCGATTACACAGATACCACCCCATTCGCGCCGACGCGTTTATGAGCGTGTTATGCACCAACTGTTCCGAGAAGACGCGTCGCTGCAAGTAAAATGAGACCCGGGCGGCAAGTTTAAGCGGCGGAGCAATGTCAGTCATCAGATAGTATCTGGCAGATGGGTGTTTAACCTCGAAGAGACATCGCTCATCTGGTTTCAGGGTATTGTCAGACTAAGCTGGCTTGATGCGGGTCAGGTAGGTGCCTAACCTGGTCAATCAGAGACCTGGCGTTGGTTTACCCAATTTTTTGTTTGACCAATGTCAAATCCTGTTGATTTCGGTAACGCGAGGTCAAATTCAAATCAAACCAGTCAGGTCAAGGCGTTGAGTAGACATTACTTACGTAAATGACCCAATGGTTTTCAAAGCCCCTGCCAGCGCCTTACCCTCCTCATCTTTAAGCGCCGCCTCGCGGAGTCGGCGAATCCAGTCGGCGGCGTCCTTGCGTCCGATCAATTGCACCGAAGCCCGACAAACCTGGTCGAACTTGGTCAGGCCCCGGGCGTGAGTATCGGAATACCCCTTGATCAATCGACGACAACGCAGCAACTCCACCGCCAATTGATAATCTTCGTCTACGTGACTTAGGGCATTGGTCAGCCATTCCTCAAGATGGGCAACCTCATGGGCGTGGCGCAGGGTTTTCAAACGCCATGACCGACTCCCGCCCAAAAGATACAACATAACAAACCCTGCCAACCGATCAGACCGAAGATGGCGACCCTTACCAAACCAGCGATCCAGCCGTGCCATTCTGCGAGGGCTTGCTTCCAGCCATGCGCCTAAACGAGCAGGCATCAGACCCGCGATCTCGCTTGAACGAGGATGGAAATACTCGGTTAGCTTGATCTCTTGACCACTTTGCAAACCCATTTCTCGTTCGATCCGGCCAAAGCGCGCGCCTCGCGTTTTTAGATCGGCCACCTTGATAATATCATCGTAGGCCATCGCATTGGCTATATGCTTTGCTGCTTCACGGGTCAGTACAAACCCTTCTGTGGCATTGTCTTTCTCCAAAACAAAATCAATCCGGTTCAGATAAGCGATCCCATAAGCAACATCCTGAAACGTCACAGTTTTACGCAGGCCCGCGCGGGCAATATCCTGCACCTCATCAGGCAATGCAGTGACCCGTTCCTCTAAGCCTTGCCATTGGTTCATCAGGTCTGCAGGTCCTGTCACACGCGGTTGAGCAGCCTGCTCATTCGGTGTTGGCACACTTACATCTACGCCACTGGCAACGTCATATGCTGCCGCAAAGGCTTTGAGGCTTGGAGTGACAGCTTTGCCACCGGCCCGTATTGCTTCCTCGAACGCTTCTCGTACGAACGGCAAGCATCCAGTGGCGGCCAGGGCCCCGAACAGACTGGCAGAAATGACCGAGCCCTGCTCAACGGCGACTTTTTCCAGATCGAACATCACCAGATTTTGCGCTGCAATTTCCGCCGCTGCTCTCACCTCTTGCGAGGCGGCCACACCGTCCCCCGGCACCGATTTCTCTGAAACCGCTAAGGCCCGGTGGGTCGAAGCGATCAGCGTGGTGCGGTCCGGCGTTACAAATCCACGCATGATCGCGCGTCCGGCCTCCATCATCTCGGCGGCAACAACTATGTCCACATCTCCTGCCGCAGGAGCCAGCGAGAACACCGGATCTGCCACAGCCGCGGGGGCCATTTCGATGTAATAGAAGGTTGCCCCTGTGCGTTGTGCCACACCCGCCACTGACGTGGCCTGACAGACATACCCTTGCGCCCGGGCCAGTGTTTCAATCCAGTTGGTCAGCACGCCGCCACCCTGCCCGCCCACCGCCATCACCGCAATTTTCAAAATCACGTCAAGTTGGGTGTCGCGGGCATAAGGCATAGATTTATCATGTCGTGTCAAAGCTCTGCCCCCTCGAAAACCAGCTGGGTTTTGTCGCGTCGCGCTTGCAGCCAACGGATCAGGTTTCCGCGTCGTCCGCTCCACCAGCGTTCAAATGCGCCGGGGTTATGAACTATCTCAGCGCGATAAAACGACGGGCACAGAATGGCCGCGTCCGCGACTTCTCCGCAGTTGCCACAGCCGACGCAGGTCTGGTCGATATGCGCCACCGGATCGTCGCGCAACGGATCGTCAAGATGCTTCAGAGACAGGGATGGGCATCCTGACAGGCGGATACAGGCATGATCGCCGGTGCAAATATCGCTGTCCACACCAAAGCGCGGCAACTCGATACGCCGCCCTTCCTTGATTGCAACATTACGTTTCGGTTTTTCTCGCCGTTGTTTGTTCAACATACATTCCGAAGCGGCGATGATCACTTTGGGGCCGTCATAGTCGCAGGTCAGCGCCTCTTCGATCACGGCGCGCATCGCGGTGACATCATAGGTGTGATCAATCTGGCGCACCCATTTCACACCAATGCCCTTTATTGCTTTGGCAATCGGATTGTTGGTCGATTTGCTGGGATTTTGCGCCCGGGATGACATGACATCCTGCCCGCCGGTCGCCGCCGAATAGAAGTTATCGACAATAATGGCCACTGAATCGGATCGGTTATAAACCATGTTGCCAATCGACGTGCTTAGCCCATTGTGCCAAAATCCCCCGTCACCAATGATCGAAATGGCCCGCGTTTCACCACCTCCATCAAACGCGGCGTTCGACGCCGGGCCAAGCCCATATCCCATCGTCGCCCCGCCAATTTCAAACGGTGGCAGGGCAGCGAACAGATGGCAGCCGATGTCGCATGCGATCTGATGTTTACCCAACTTCTGCTCTGCCAGCTTCAATGCCGCAAATATCGGTCGCTCTGGGCAGCCAGTGCAAAAACTCGGCGGGCGGATTGGTACTGTTGTGGACAGGTCAGGAATTTCAAGCGCCTGCGTATTGGGCGCGCGTACTTGCCCCGGTAATAGATCGGGCGCGTTTTGGCGTAAGAATGCGGTTACCCCGTCCAGCATCACCTGCCCGGTATATTCGCCCGCCTGCGGGAATACGTCCTTGCCTGACAGGCGCACGTCAGATTGCGCGCGGTAAAGCATGGTTGAAAGGTCTTGCTCGATGAATTCGGGCTGACCCTCTTCCACCACCAGCAGAGCGTCTTTACCTTCGCAAAATGCGAGAAATTCGTCTTTAACCAGGGGATAGGTGACGTTCAGCACATACAAAGGTACATTCGTCGTGCCTGTGACATCCGCCAGCCCAAGCCGCTGAAGCGCGCGGATCACGCCGTTGTACATTCCACCCTGAAGGACAATGCCCACGGGTGCCTTATCTGGTCCGAACATTTCGTTCAGACCAAATTCGGCAATGAATTTCTGTGCCGCCGGCCAGCGGTTTTTCACCTTGTCCTGTTCATGCGCATACGACATCGGCGGTAGCACAACCCGTGAAAAATCACTGCGCGGTGCAGACAAGGCATCCCTGACGCCAAGCGGCGGGGGCACATTATCGCGGGTCTTGAAGCTGCCGGTGACATGGCACGACCGGATACGCACCATCAACATCACCGGGGTATTGCTGGCTTCGGATAATTCAAATCCCTGCCCTACAGCGCTGGTGATCGACGCTAGATTGGGGCGCGGGTCCAACAGCCAGAACTGCGATTTCATCGCGAAAGCATGGCTGCGTTCCTGCATGATGGACGAGCCTTCGCCATAGTCTTCGCCCACAATAATTAGCGCGCCACCCGTCACACCGGACGACGCCAGATTGGCCAATGCGTCTGATGCCACATTGACCCCGACCGGACCCTTAAAGGTCACTGCCCCGCGGATCGGATAATGCACCGACGCCGCCAGCATCGCCGCCGCACCCGCTTCTGAGGCATTGACCTCATAGCGCACGCCCAATTCACCCAGCAAATCCTGCGCGTCTGCCAGCACATCCATCAAATGGCTAATCGGCGCGCCCTGATAGCCGCCAACATAACCCACCCCATTTTCCAGCAAGGCTTTGGTGATGGCAAGAATACCCTCACCGGTAAAGGTTTCGCCCGCGCCAAGACGCAAGTGTTCAACTTCGGCTTTGAAGGATCGTTCTGCCATCAGGCGGTTCCCTTAAAAATCATGCTTGCGGATATTACTAAGCATTGCTTGCAGTGTGCCAACAAAGGCGCGCCGGTCTTTGCGGCTGATACCGTTAAACATCTGCTCGTAAAAACTGGACATATGTGGCCAAAGCCGTTCAAAGGTCGTGCGTCCTGCTCCCGTCAGGAAAATCCGCTTTGCCCGGCTGTCGGTTGCATCACTTTCACGCCGGATCAGCCCGTCCCGATCCAATGCGTCTATGGCCCGGCTAAGGGTTGATTGTTCTACCACCGCATAGACCGCCAATTCCCCGATCAAAATTCCGTCGATTACCGACAGCACAGCAAGTGAGCGCATTTGCGGCGTGGTCAATCCAAGAGAGGCCATCTCGTGGCGTAGGTTTGCGTCATAGCGCCCCATGATCCGGTTCATCAGATAGGGCGCAAAGTTTTCAAGACCAATTTCGCCCAGGCGAGGCGTGTTTTCGCTTTGCTTCTCATGGGATGGAGTGTTGAGCATTGAATTGCTGCTCTGGTCGTTCATGCGCCCAGCCTTTTTGCCAGATTAAACCCGGTCCCGCCCCCTAGCCCCGGGTGTGTTGACGCGCCGATGATGATATCTGGCTTGTCCATCTTAGCGTTTGGGAGCCAGCGCCAGCGCCCTGATCGGGCTGCCGGTGCCATTTTCAATCTTCAACGGCGTGGCAATCAGGATCGCGCCCTTGGCCGGCAGTTTGCTAAGATTGGCCAGCGAAGCAAGACCGAAACAATTGTTCTTATGCAACAGGTTATGCGCTGGGTAAGGTGGATCCATAGCACCAGCTTGTCCAGCGTCGGTGCCAATACACTGCGTACCCCAGCCGACAATGCCTTTGGACAGGATGTACTCAATACAATCCACCGTCGGTCCCGGGGAATGAGGTCCGGCCTCGTCGATGTTCAGAAATTCATCTTCACCCACACGCGACTCCCAGTCGGTGCGCATGACGACCCATTCACCTGAACTAATTTCGCCGTGCTCGGCCTCCCACGCTTTGACGCCAGCTGCGTCCAGTAGGAAATCAGGGTCGGCGTTTGATTGCGCCGAACAGTCGATCACATTGACCGGCGCCACCAGCCGCTGCACGTCCAGCGTATCGGTGAACCCGTCGGGGTAATCTTTGCCGGTGATCCAGTGATGCGGCGCATCGAAATGCGTGCCCGAATGCTCGCCCAGAATCATCCAGTTCCAGGCAAAGAATGGCCCGTCCTCGTCATATTCCGAAATCTTGTTGATCTCGATCTTGGGAGTCGGTTTGGCAAATTCCGGCGGCAGTTGAATGATCGGCGTATCCGGTCCCAAAACCCCGGTGCAATCAACAACTTCAACCTGCCCGGACAACAGCATTGCCCCAATATCGCTTACGGTTTGCGCTGAACTCACCCGGCGTCTCCCTGATCGTTGATCTTGCATGTCGAGTTGCGATGTTCGAATCTACCTAGCGAAATTTATATGCATTTGCAATTATACTTTGAGGAAGCGATGAACCTGTCTTTGTTCGTAGGCTTGGCGTTTTACAAATAATATGGTGAAAAGTTTCCCGCTCGGCCCAAGCATGTTTATTGCGTTGCTCAACAGCCCAATGCATTTACATGCATTAGCATATTTGTCCTGGCGCACCCCGCGAAAACTTGGGCCGTCAGCTAGCCTTGGTCCGGCCCGTTTCCTGATGTCGCCGCGCGCGGCTGAACGGGACGTTCTTCAAAACTATCAAGGCCGAGCTGATCTGAAGCTCCGCCTCACCTTTCTACCTATACCTGCGGTACAATTTTCTACTTATACCTGCGGTACAATTTTCTACTTATACCTGCGGTACAATGGCCAAAGCGCGAACCGGTGAGCCGGTGCCTTTTTCTATTTTGAGTGGCGCGGCCATCAGGATTGCTCCTTTGGGCGGCAATTGATCAA
>PIVL01000703.1 GCA_003354145.1 Paracoccaceae bacterium | reverse complement strand
CATCATGCCCGGCCCAATCCACAAACGCGGCTCGGTTGGGGTTGTGTCACGCTCGGGTACACTGACCTATGAGGCGGTGAAACAGACCACGGATGTGGGTCTTGGCCAGTCCACCTGCATCGGCATTGGTGGGGATCCGATCAAAGGTACTGAACATATCGACGTGCTGGAATGGTTTCTTGGCGATGACGAAACCGAAAGCATCATCATGATTGGCGAAATCGGCGGTTCTGCCGAAGAAGACGCGGCCCAGTTCCTGATTGACGAGAAAAAGAAAGGCCGCTGGAAACCCGTCGCCGGATTTATTGCCGGCCGCACAGCCCCTCCGGGCCGTCGCATGGGCCACGCTGGCGCCATTGTTGCGGGCGGCAAAGGCGGAGCCGAAGACAAGATCGAAGCCATGCGCGCGGCTGGTATTGTCGTCGCTGAGAGCCCGGCGAGTTTGGGTGAAGCAGTGTTGGAGGCGATCGGGTAGGATCATTGTTATTGGGCCACGTTTAAGGTTGGCCCAAAGGCAACTTTAGAAACTAGAAGGACAAATTGCATGAATACTCGCAAAGTAATGGCAGTTTTGGCGCTGCTTTCAGTTGTTGGTTGCAATACAACGACTGCTGACAAATCTTCGCCGCCGACCTTGACATCGCCCCCAACTGCAACAGGCCCAATTGATCCAAGCACCGGTATGCCAAAATCTGCAGTAACGGCGATAACCGAAATCGATTTTAAAAATCAAGAACAACATGTTCTGGTTTTCTATTATCCTGACAAAGTCAGTAATAGTCAGCTCGCAGCAGCCCCAACCAAAGTCTGTAGTTCAAAAAACCTTGCGTTGCTTTCTTCCGAAGTGAAGACAGTGGATGATCAGTCCATTCAGGATCTGAACCTGATGCAGCTAATCATTATTTGCAAATAAACTAAGTGTTAACAATCAACTAGACCTCAACGAGGCTCAGATATGACCGACCACCCTGCCAACGACCAGTTCCACGCCTCTTCTTTTATGCAGGGGCACAATGCGGAATACTTGGAACAGCTTTATGCCCAGTACGCCAATGATCCGGATGCCGTGGATGCGGCATGGGCCGAATTCTTCCGTCAGATGGGTGACGCTGAACTGGACGTCAAAGCCGAAGCAAGTGGCCCGTCCTGGGCCCGCAATGACTGGCCGCCCGTACCAAATG
>PIVL01000702.1 GCA_003354145.1 Paracoccaceae bacterium | reverse complement strand
TACCGCACGGACCTTTTTGAACTGGAGGGCGAAGAATCCTGGGATATGCTTTGGGATGAGCGCTACAAAGGCCAGCTTGGAAGTCTGGCCTCAGGTGGGGATGCCTGGTGGTGTGGTGCTATCAAGGCCGGTGTCGCGATGAGCGATATCGACACGCCCGAAGCCTTTGAAAAGATCGCAGCAGTCTTGCGCGAACAGCGCCCTCTTATTCGTCTTTATACGGATGACACCACTACTCTGGAACAGGCGCTGGCCTCGGGCGAATTGGTCGCGGCGATGACCTGGAACAGTTCGGCAACGCTTCTGAAATCCGATGGTGTTCCGGTTCGGTTTGCAGATCCGAAAGAGGGTGCTCTGACCTGGGTTTGCGGGCTGATGATTCACAAGGATGCGCCAAATCTGGACAGCGCCTATGACATCATCGATTCCCTGCTGAGCGTGGAATCGGGCAAGTTCATGATCAACGATTATGGGTATGGCCACTCCAACAAAAAGTCATTTGACGCCTTTGACGAGGAAACTCTGGTGGGGCTGGGTCTAAGCAAGACTCCGACCGATATTCTTGCGGCTGGTCACTTCCAGATACCGCAATCGCAGGAATGGGAATCCAAAATGAACGCTCTGTTCGAGGAAATCAAAGCGGGATTCTAACGCTTCCCGTTTCGGGCCTGGTTGGATCGTATTGATCTGCCGGGCCCGGATTTAATACACGCACAACCCTGCGCTTTCGCGCGATCAGGGTCACCTTTCAATCTTTTCCAGTTTGGAGCCGCCTCAGCCATGAGTGCCGATTACGCAACAGAGACACCGGGCCCTACACCGCCTCAGCCAAAGACCGGCAGGCTGAGCAGGATGATGCAGAAATCCGAGTCGTTGCGTGGCTACAGCCTGTTGTCGCCAACACTGATTATCATGGCGATCGGCATTCTCATTCCGTTTGGCATTCTGATCGCCATGAGCTTCTGGACGCAGGTGGGGTTTGGTTTCGATCTGACCCCGACTGTTGCCAATTACGAAATGGCAGCGGAGCGGCCAATCTACGGCGCGCTGATCAAACGGTCCTTGTGGATATCCGGCATGGCAACCGCAGCGACGGTGCTGCTGTGCTATCCGATGGCCTACTTCGTGGCCTTCCATGTTCATCGCAACAAGATGATGTGGATCGTCCTGATGACGCTTCCGTT
>PIVL01000701.1 GCA_003354145.1 Paracoccaceae bacterium | reverse complement strand
CAAAGCCCTTCACATGGACCAAAACCGCCGAGAACATCCTCGCCCGGGAACGGCGCGCACTGAACACCGTCGATGAAATTCGAGGAAACAGGTAGCAAGCGTCAGACTCGGAACACTAGGACGCGGCGTTGTTTTTTTCAAAAATTCCGCATTTTTCGTGGTGTTTTTCAGCTTTGAGACAGCGAAGGCTTATCTAGGGTCAGGACTCATAGCCAGAACAATACGATAGCAGCAAGAGCAATGGCCGAGAGGAAGATTTCTGGGCATCTGTCGTAACGCATCGCAATGCGTCGCCAGTCTTTGAGTTTGCCAAACATGTTTTCGATTTTGTGGCGGGTTTTGTATTGGGTTTTGTCATACGCGATGATCTTCTTGCGCGATTTTCGTGGCGGGATGCAGGGCCTAATTTTCATATCTTTCAAACCATTACGAGACCAATCAGCATCATACCCGCGATCAGCGAGTAACCACTCGGCCTTTGGCAAGGAAGACAACAGAGCGCGGGCACCGATGTAATCGCTCACGTTTCCGGCTGTCAAAAATAACCGGATCGGGCGTCCCAGCGCATCTGTGACGGCATGCAGTTTGGAATTCAAACCACCCTTCGTCAGTCCAATCAGGCGGCCTTTACCCCCTTTTTAAGGGCCAGGCTTGATGCCGTTCGGTGCGCTTTAAGGTGGGTTGCGTCGATTATGAGCACGTCGGTTTTGTCACCCTCGCGGGCCAACTCCATGAGGATGCGAGCGAAGATGCCTTTGCGGCTCCCGTTGACCGGCAAGGCATGCTTTGCATGCCTGAGAGGTGGCGGATCCATCTGTTGTATAGTGTCTTCGGTGGGCCGTATTCCGTCGGTGCATCCCGCCACCTTAACCCATTGCGGTTGATGAATATTATTCCACTCAGTACACGTCTGTCATCGACCCGAGGCTTACCGTGCGACTTCGGAAAGAACGGTTTAAGACGGGTCATCTGGGCGTCCGATAGCCAGAAAAGATCACTCATGTCATTGCTCCTGTTTCGGAACAGTGATTCAGAGTTTCATCACAAAATCAATGGGTCCTGACCCTAGTGAATGTACTGCACTGGGCGAGGTGTGGACAGTGTGGCCATTTGAGTGAGGAAACTCTGTAACATTTGGCGTTACCTGTATATGTTTCGTCAGGTTTGCCCTTGGTGGTGAGCAA
>PIVL01000700.1 GCA_003354145.1 Paracoccaceae bacterium | reverse complement strand
TCGCCTCGTCGGTCCATTGGGTTTTTTCATGCTTGCGCATCTTCGACCTCTACGCTGTCAAACCCTGCCAGCCAGTTCTTGGCTTTTACAGCGTCTTCCCTGAACGGGCATTGACCGCGACCAGAATCAGCGCGCGCCGCCTCTGCGCCAAATTCGTATCCCTCGGACTGCGTGTCGGCGTCGTGAGCGGGGGTTTCGCCCGTTTCATGGTCGTGGGTGTCCTGATCGTCCGTGTGAGCCTCTTGAGCGTCCTCGGTGGAGGATTGGGTGTCAGAATCGTCTTGCGTCTCTGTGGCGGGCGTATCTTCGGTGGTGTTTGCTGCCGCACGCGCATCTTGGATTTTTTTGACAAACCCGGTGGGCGCTGGCGTGACGTCCTTCATTGTCATGGACTCGACTTCATCACGCGAATAGGCGCCCATCATTACTTCGGCGCGGAAGCGTCTGGCCCAACCGCGACCGGCATAATAGGCAAGCTGCTGATCTGGATCGTTGTGCCAAAGCGCGCTGTTCTTGATCGTGATGTCGTCCAGTTTCGGTGTCGTGTATTCCTGAACCACACCATCCACTTCGGCAAAGGCAATGCAGACCCGATCTCCAACCGCCTTGCGTTTCGCAACGGTTTTTCCGTTGGCTGACATTGCAGGCTCGCCGAGGATTTCAACCTCTCCCTCATAGCGATATTGCAGGGCGATCCCAGCGCAGGTTCGCAGCGCCGATGTGAACACCTTTGCCGAATAACCAACCGGCGCACCAGTCCGCACTTGAAAGGTCTCTTGCGCCAGACCAAACGGATCAAACCCCCATTGCTGGGCGCGCATTGTGATCGCCAGACAAATTGCTGGCTGTCCTTGGCAGTGCTCTGGGATCATCGGACCAGCGCGCGCCATAAGGTCGGCAAACTGCACCGCCTGACCGAGATCCTCAAAACGGTAAGCCCCAAGGCCGGGATCAAATGATTTGATCTGTTCGACCTCTTTGGCCACGCGGATATTTGTAACGCTGTGATCTGACTCAGAGTTGGACGGTGACATGCGGAATCCCTCCATTCATAAGAGCGGTCGCAATCGCGGCCGGTGAGTGATCCGGCAGGTCGGTGATCGCGTCGATGATCCGCGTCAGAACCTTCGCTTGATGCTCGTAGTCAGCAGCGAGCCGGTCTTCTTTTTCGATCTGCGCGCGCC
>PIVL01000336.1 GCA_003354145.1 Paracoccaceae bacterium | reverse complement strand
GGCCGTGGTTTCAAGATGCCAGCCGAAAACGTCGTCATGTATCTACAAAACTCCAGTTGCTGAATATTCATGCATTGTTCCGACAGAAGCCCAAATATGCAGCTTCGGCCCCTTGGGCCAAGAAGGGGCGGTTTCAACGGGTCAACGCAACACAGGCATTGAAACGCTCAGCGGGTGTTTCGTAGTTGAGCGTCTTTCGAGGTCGTTCGTTGAGCTGTCTGGCGACGGCGCTCAGCTTTGCTTGACTATGTATCGACAAATCCGTTCCTTTTGGGAAGTACCGTCGCAGCAGTCTGTTTGTATTTTCGTTTGTGCCACGCTGCCAGGGACTGTGTGGCTCGCACAGGAAGACATCGATATCCGTCGCCAAGGTGAATTTCTTGTGCCCAGCCATCACCGATCCGCGGTCCCAAGTCAGTGAGAGATACAGCTCTTTCGGCAACTTGCGTGACTGTTTGATCAACGCCTGAATGACACTTTGGCTGTCTTTGTTGCTCACCTTGGCCAGCATCACGTAACGCGTGTGCCGCTCGACGAGAGTAGCAATGAAGCTGTTGCCGGAGCCTGCGATCAGGTCGCCTTCCTGTCAGCTGGCAGGTGATGCTTGCATCACCGAGAGGCCAGTGATCTGGTACGGCACGATCATCTGCTTCCGCCGGTCGGTCGCGGATTGATACCGCGTCGTTAAACCGTCCCAGTCCACTGCGCTTCAAGGTGGCGTGGCGAGATCGGCGAATGGACCTGGTGGCGCGCAGATGCGCAAGCAATTCTTTCTTAAGCACGCCACGTGTCTGGATAAACAGGCTTCGGTAGATCGTCTCATGAGAGACCCGTTTGTCCTCGTCATCGGGGTGTTCGCGCATCAGCCAGCCTGCGATTTGTTGTGGAGACCATTTGCGCGTCAGCTTGGCCGATATCGCGCGGCAGAGATAGGCATTGCCTTCCAGCTTGCAGGGTTTTGGGCGATGCGCGCGATCCCACGCGCCCAGTAATGAGCGCTGCCACAAGCCTCCATCACCACCAACGAAGGCGGCTGGTCTGCCATAAACTTTCGAAACTGCAATCGCGTAAGTTTCTTGCGGTATTTCAGATGGCCCGTCATTGACGTACCGTGGAGTTGAAACACGGCCTTTGCCAAATCCACTCCAATCATTGTATCTTCCATCTTGCCGTCCTCTCCGTTTTGTGGCTCTTTCAGGACCACATCTTGGCACATTGCGATGCCGTCTGGGGAGGGCGGCAACCATCCCATCTTACAAGACAGGTGTTTCTTTGCCCTCCGGATTTGCACAAGCTGAACTTATTGCCGTATTGGTGGCCGTCACAGATAATGAACCCCGCGTGATGACGTTGCGCGCCGGTGAAGCGCTACCCTCTGGGCCGTTTGAAACGGACCACCGAAGCCTGCAAGCCGGGCTGCGAGCATGGATTGAAAGTCAGACGGGCCACCCGGTCGGATATCTCGAACAACTTTATACCTTTGCAGACCGGGATCGAGATCCCCGAAAACATGAAGAGGGCGGTAACCCCCGTCCAATATCGATTGGGTATCTGGGTCTTGTGCGAGAACAGGAGGCCCCTGGTGCCGGGCAACCGTCATGGCATAGTTGGTACCAGTATTTTCCCTGGGAAGATCACCGCGACCGAAGACCTGATGTTCTTGAGGCAATACTTGCGGACTTGGATGACTGGGCGAAAGATGGTGCACTTAGACGGCAGCGGATTGACTATTTATTTGGCCTGAAAGGAAAACCCTGGAACGAAGATCTTACGCTACAACGCTATGAATTGCTGTTCGAATCTGGCCTTGCAGACTGGGCAGATAAACGTGAAAACCCCGAGCTGGGGCGGCCAATGACTGGCGATCACAGGCGCATTCTGGCGACTGGCATCACCCGGCTGAGGTCTAAAATCAAGTATCACCCAGTAGTTTTTGAATTGATGCCGGACAGTTTTACGCTGCTGCATCTTCAGCGCACGGTCGAAGCCTTGTCTGGTCTAAGACTGCACAAGCCAAACTTTCGCCGCCAGGTCGATCAACAAAAACTGATCGAAGAAACGGGTGAAATGTCCAACGGGACCGGAGGCCGACCAGCTAAGCTTTTTCGCTATCGGCCGGCCATCCTCGAAGCTCAAGTATTGTCCAACGTGCGGCTTTCTGTCTCTCGCCATTGATATAAGCTCGGATCGAGAATAAGTCTGACCCAGAGTACTCATTTCGAGTATAATGGAGATATTATGATGACTATTCGTATGCCAGACCTCTATAACCGGGTCAGCCAAATCATCCCTCAGCCTGACTGGATGCTCTTCGAAGACGACATCGAAGCAATCTTTATGCTCAAGCGCGAAAAGAACGCGGTGATCCTTGCACACAATTATCAGACGCCAGAGATCTTTCATGGCGTTGCAGATATTGTTGGAGACAGTCTAGCGTTAGCACGTGAGGCCGCCAGGGTTGAAGCAGACGTGATCGTTATGGCCGGCGTACATTTTATGGCCGAAACAGCCAAGCTGTTAAGCCCGAAGAAAACAGTCCTGATACCCGATATGCGGGCGGGCTGTTCGCTTGCCGACTCCATTACACCGGCGAATATTGCACAACTGCGCGAAGCCCATCCTGACGTGCCAATCATTACCTATGTGAATACCTCAGCCGCAGTTAAAGCTGCGTCTGACATCTGTTGCACCTCGGGCAATGCGGTCAAAATTGTGGAATCGCTGGGGGTGCCAAAGGTCTTGATGATCCCGGATGGGTATCTGGCCCGCAATGTGGCGCGCGAGACGGATGTTGAGATTATCGCCTGGAATGGCACCTGCGAGGTACATGAACTGTTCACACCAGAAGATGTGCGCGGCATGCGCGAGTCCTGGCCGGGGGTTACCATCCTCGCCCACCCCGAATGTCCGCCAGACGTGGTGGCCGAGGCCGATTTTGCCGGCTCCACTGCGGCGATGTCCGACTTTGTGGGCGACAAGAAACCGGCGCGGGTCTGTCTGCTGACCGAATGTTCAATGAGCGACAACGTTGCCGTTAACCACCCCGAGGTGAAGTTCATTCGCCCCTGCAACCTGTGTCCGCACATGAAGCGGATCACGCTGGGTAATATTCGCGAGGCTTTGGAAAAGGGCCATCACGAGGTCACGGTAGACCCTGCGATTGCTGCGGATGCGCGCCGGTCTGTTGAGCGCATGCTCGAGATCTGATGCAAACCCTTTCTGACGCACAGGGCCGGGTTGAGGTCATTGGCGGCGGGCTGGCCGGTATGATAACCGCGCTTGAGCTTGCCCCACGCGATGTGGTTGCCCGCTCTATTCATGCTGTCCTTGCCGGTAATGGAGGTGTGTTTCTGGATGCTCGCCCCGAGCTCGCGCCGGATGGACCTGAATGAGATCCGGGCCTTTGCAGAAACACTCGCTAGTGAACCCATTTACCGGAGTGTATGATAAGATGCTTACCCCTTTACCCCAAGTTCTGATCGAACCCTCTCTTCGCCGCGCTTTGGAAGAGGATCTGGGCCTTGCTGGCGATATCACCTCTGCTGCTGTGATCCCACCTAGGCATCAATCCGTTGTTGCAGCTGTGGCGCGTAAGCCCGGCGTGATTGCTGGTCTTGATTGTGCCGAGCTGGCCTGTGCGCTGGTTGATCCGTCAATTACTGTCACCCGTCATGTTAAGGACGGTACAGCAGTTGAGCCCGGCACCCGGATTGCGAGCTTTGAAGGGCCATCGGGAAGCATTTTGACCGCAGAGCGAACCGCGCTCAATTTCCTTGGACATCTGTCTGGTATTGCATCTGTTACCGCAAAGTTGGTGCAGGCGGTGTCTGACACGAAGACGGCCGTTGTTTGCACCCGAAAGACAACACCGGGGCTGCGCGCATTAGAGAAGTACGCTGTTCGAGCAGGTGGCGGTATGAACCACAGGTACTCGCTGGCTGATGCTGTGTTGATCAAAGACAATCACATCGCCATCAGTGGAGGTATCACTGCAACGCTGACACGCGCCCGGGCCATGGTAGGTCACATGGTGAAAATCGAAATTGAAGTCGACACGCTCGACCAGCTGGCCGAAGTACTGGCAATCGGCGCCGACGCCGTTCTTCTGGACAATATGACTCCGGCAATGCTGCGCCAAGCGGTAGAGATGGTTGACGGTCGTGCGATCACCGAGGCCTCGGGAGGAATTACGCCCCAGACAGCCCATGCCAGTGCTGCCACCGGAGTTGACCAGATTTCTCTGGGGTGGATCACCCACAGTGCGCCGACGCTCGATATAGGGCTCGATTTTGTTTCGATGCTAAGTGGTTAAGCGCAGCCTCAAAATCAGGGGCGATCAAAATTTTGTTTCAGCAGAGATGTAAGCGCTTTGGCTGCAATCACGATAGGTGGTTGCCTGATTCCTTGGGCCCACATGGTGTTGTCACATAAACTCTCTGGAGTTGCCGGTTTCGTGGTTAGCCAATAGCGCGTCGTAATGAACACGCTTTCCATCAGCTATAAACATCACCGGTTTCCGCCTGCAATCATCACCCACGCAGTGTGGCTGTATTGCCGGTTTAATCTGAACCTTCGCGGAAGTAGAGAAAATGTTTTTGGGCATTTTTGCACGGATAGCCCCGGTGCTGTTATGTGGTTCTCTTGCTAGCCAGCCTGGATGGTCTTGATACCGCATAAGTTTAACGCTTCCCGTCGCCCCGGCCCACTTTCGGCGCGTCTTGAAATCCAACCCCTACTTGCCGCAAGGCATCGGCGAAGGAACCTCTAAATGGTACTCTCTCCAGGACGTGATGGTTCTACGCCAA
>PIVL01000699.1 GCA_003354145.1 Paracoccaceae bacterium | reverse complement strand
GGCCGTGGTTTCAAGATGCCAGCCGAAAACGTCGTCATGTATCTACAAAACTCCAGTTGCTGAATATTCATGCATTGTTCCGACAGAAGCCCAAATATGCAGCTTCGGCCCCTTGGGCCGATTGTAAAGTGACAGTTTGGTCAGAACCGCGATCGGTGCAGTCCACTCCTATACCGCCGTACAAAGTTACCACGCATAAAAATCAGGAGCTGCGAACGGATTGGTTTCCATCTGGATATACCAACAGGCTACCAGACCAAGTTGCAAAAAGAATCCCTCGGAATGAACAAGCTTACTACCCGCTTGCCGCCAGCCCCGCATCCTGCAGCTGTTCATGATCTGGCAGATCACGCAAACTCTGCAGATCAAACGCTACCAGAAACGTCGGCGTCGTCACATAAGTATAGGGTGCCCCTGCTTTTGGGCTACGCGGCCCGATGGTGATCAGATCACGTAACCGCAGCCGACCAATCAGATCACGGCTGATATCTTTGCCAAATATATCTTTAAGCCCATCGCGGGTCAGCGGCTGATAGTAGGCAATCGCAGCCAGCACCGCGACTTCAAACGCATTCAGATCCGCCAGTTGCTCATTGACGTCCGCCGCCACTCGGATGGCCTGCGCAAATTGAGGACGGGTTCGCAATATCCAGCCATCCGCGACCGCGACCAGCTCATAAGGCCTGACCTTGAGTTCGGTTGTCAAATCGTCGATCAACAAATCGACCGACACCCCCTGCCCCACAATGCGCGCCAGATCTTCACGCGGCACTGGTGACGCAGAGGCAAAGATCACCGCCTCGATACGCGCCATCCATTCACGCCAGCGCAACCCAGCTAGCAACTCGTGCAGCCCTCGGTCAAACGGGGTTTTTTTGTCTGCAATCACATCTTCCATTGCCGCATGGCCGAACCACAAAACCGGTACCCACTTTTGTTGGCCATGCTCATATCCCGTAAAGCCGGAACGTGGACCGCCCGGTCAATTCGCGCACCACGCCAAGTTCAACCAGCCGGTCACAAAGTCGGCGGGCCGAACGATCAGTCATTCGAATAGATGTTCCTTTGATCATCGGCGACAACATTCCCGAAGGCGACACAGCGTCATGGCTAAAGAACAACGCCAGCGCCTCGCGAGCCCCTTTTGCGCGCAACTTTGGTGCAATTGCAGACAACTTGGTCGCCCG
>PIVL01000335.1 GCA_003354145.1 Paracoccaceae bacterium | reverse complement strand
TTTGAAGCCGCACTCGGTCATCGGGTGCCAGATAAAGGCAAATATCATAACGTCTCATGCATTCAACATGACACAATCCAAAGCCGTTGGGAATCTTATGTCAGGTGCGGAACACTAGATGGTTCAACTCGCCGTTTTTTAACTTGAAAAGATTCACTTTTGCTTCCTTAAGTACATGTGCCACCTCCCTAGCAGGATTGATTGGGGGCAACCACCGCAGGTTTTTGCAGGCCGAATGCTGATCTATCGCAACTCACGATACACGCTGCGGGTAAGCTGCAAAGCTTTGACCTAAGGCAGATATTATCACCGCAAGCGAAGAGCCAAACAGGAGAGCAATCAATGAAAGTCGACGGCCACTGTTTTTGTGAATTCGTTACCTACCGTGCAACCGTGAACCCCGAACAGGTCTATGTCTGCCATTGCAGCGACTGTCAGACGCATTCAGGTTCGGCATATGGGGTGGTTGTTGGCATTGTGGATGAAGATTTTGAACTGCTTATCGGGACGCTGAAAACTTATAGCAAAGTCGCTGCGTCTGGCACGGTTCGAGCCCTGACGTTTTGCCCGAAATGCGGGACTCGCATTCACGCGAGCACCGTAGGGGAAGGTACTGATTTCTTTGGGTTAAGGGTTGGAACCGTCACACAGCGCGACCAGCTGAAACCAACCTGGCAATCCTGGTGTCAATCTGCGCAAGACTGGGTGCAGGACTTAAGCGACATTCCCAAGGTTTAGGCCGCAGGCAATCGCAACGCTTCGATCAGATCGGCCATATCAACCGGGGTTTCTGCTTCAAACCGCATGGCCTTGCCGGTCACTGGATGGACAAAACCCAGCACCGCGGCGTGCAGTGCCTGACGCGGAAACTGGCGGATCGCTTCGGCTGCAACAGGGTTGAGGGCGCGAACGGCCAATTTGCGCCGCCCTCCGTATACCGGGTCACCAAGCAATCCGTGACCCGCATGGGCCATATGCACCCGAATCTGGTGCGTGCGGCCAGTTTCCAGCCAGCATTCGATCAATGTGACGACCGGCGGCGTGCCAAAACGCTCAACGATGCGCGCACGCGTCACCGCGTGACGCCCGCCCTGAAACAAAACAGCCTGTCGCTGCCTATCCGTTTTGTGACGCGCCAGCTGCGTGGTCATCCGCAAGATATTACCAGCCTCAAAGCTGGCACCTTTGACACCGCGCAGACGCGGGTCACTGGCCTCGGGCACGCCATAGCACAGGGCGCGATAATATCGCTCGACTGTGTGTTTTTCGAACTGCTTTGCCAATCCCTGATGTGCGACGTCAGTCTTGGCCACCACCAGCAAACCACTGGTTTCTTTGTCGATGCGATGCACGATGCCCGGACGCTTTACCCCGCCCACTCCGGACAGATCGTCGCCGCAATGATGTAGCAGCGCATTCACCAACGTACCCGAAGGTGACCCCGGCGCCGGATGCACGACCATGCCTGCCGGTTTATTGATGACGATCAGGTCATCATCTTCAAAAACCACATCAAGCGGAATGTCTTCGGGGCCAATATGGCTGTCTTCGGCAACCTCTACGGTGATGTTCACGGTCGCGCCTTCGGCGGTCCGAGCCCGTGGATTTGTTTGCACCACCCCGTCCACTTGCACCGCCCCATCAGCAATAAGCCGGGCCAGTCGGGTGCGCGACAGCGTCGCGTCGGCTGGCACATCCCGCGAAAGCGCTTTATCAAGACGCGACGGCGGGTCTACCGCAATGGTAAACGAAACAAGGCGACTGCCCATGACTGATCCTTCTGAGCCAATTCCAGAACCGGCCAACCTTCGTTTCCTGCGCATATTGGTAACGATTCTGACGGCTGTGATGATTTTCGGGCTTTTAGCGATAGTTACGCTGTTTGTCATCCGTTTCTCGTCCAAACCACAAATGCTCCCGGATAGCATCACCCTGCCCGATGGCAGCAAAGCCGCGGCGTTTACCATGGGCACCGACTGGTACGGCGTGGTGACTGAAGATGACACCATCCTGATTTTTGATCGGAGCAGCGGCGTTTTGCGTCAGACCATCGCCATCAAATAGCTTTGTTGTCTTAAGAAAAAGCCAACCGACACCGCGTTCAGCCCAAAGGCTCCGGCGTAAACGCAATAGCCTCTTCACAGTCTAGGACCGGCGAAAACTCACCAATCTCGTATTGGGCAGCTTTAACGCGGGGAAATCCATCTTCTGTCAAGAAAATGCGTGCGTCTCTTGCCCAGGCGATTACCTGAATGAATGATTTGCATTGCTGGATAAAGATTTCATGACGCCGTTCCTCTATGGATCTATTGGGGGTGTTGGGTTGACAGCCCTGCAGCAACGGACAGCCAATATCAACTCCATGATCAACCAGATGTACGGTGCTTCCGATAAATAGTGCGCCGTATCGCAAAGTGTCACCAAATCCATCTCTGCCGGGAAACGCAGGCAAGAGCGACGGGTGAAAGTTTATGAGCTTCCCGTAATACTCATCAATTATCGCGCATTTAAAGAGCCTTGTGTAAAAGCTAACCGCGAGGTCGATGCCATTTGCATTCAGGTATGCCAGCACAGCATCAGAAAATGGTTCGCCCTCATTTGGTAGGACAACAGCGTCGTGGCCCAAAACACGGGCCGCTTCGATGGCGGGGCACTGACGATCTGAGATTACAGTATGCACCATCTGGTGAACAAACGGCACCTTACAGGCGGCGCGATACACGGAGCCTCCCCTAGAAGCAATAACAGCGACACGCAATGGCATCTCCCAAATGGAATATTACAACCGATGTCCCCCAAAAGGGACTATTTGATAATAGGATGGTGGCATAGTGCGCCCCGGTTTCCAAGATTGTTTTGGGGAGTGCTGCCGATCAGAAAATTCTTTTTCAAACCGATTCTCTAATTCGGCCTTCCCGCCAAAGTTTGAACCGCGTGAAGGCTGCGCCATCCGGCCCGGTAAGGATGGCCTAGCGTAGTTAATAGTAATTATTAACACTCGCGCTATTGGTCATACGGATCACCTGCTCAATTCGAGGGAAATTCGCGGCGGAATCGCGCTGGTAAGTCACGGCAGAATTCCGCCTAGTATAAATCTCTCAAATCATTGTTTTTGAACAAAATTAATTAAATTTATCGGAAAATGATGAACAGCAAAAAATCGCCTATAGCGAATGATTGCCTTTCTGCCAGTGCATTACCCACTTCTCTTGCTGCGAACAGGGAAAACAGTTTTTACTCAGCAAGGGCAGCCCCCTTATTAAGCCAGGGGCATAATACAAAAGGACTAAGAGTATGGCATCAACGATAACTCTCAATGGGGACTATGGATACACCCAATACAGGTATTCTGGGGGCAATGCGGACGTCATCGATGCGTCGAACGCAACCTGGATCGTGGCAAACACCGGCAGTTCGACCAATCTTTATCCGTTTCTCGTCGAGAATGCTAATACTGGCATCGATATTTTTAGTGCAACGATAGAAGGTACTGTGTCGCAAACGGCCGATTGGTCCGACGCCTATATCAATTCGGCTGCTCTCATGGTGCGGAACACCAAAAATGCCGAAATTCATGACATCAGGATCTCCCAACCCTGGGACGGGATACGCGTCGCGGGTGATGCACAGGGCTTCGATATCCACGACGTATGGATCACCGATGCCCGAGATGATGCGATTGAGAACGACGACGGAGCCAGCGGAACGATCCGCGACAGCCTCTTTGACGGCGTCTTCTCGGGCATCAGCCTTGGCAATAAGAACACACCAGATAGCACCAATGAGGTCGTTGTAATCGACAACGTCCTCATGCGGATGCAATCGTATCTCTACAAGGGCGACACAACCCACGCCTCGCCGCTTAAGATGGAAGACAACAGCCCCATGCTGCGCATTACCGATTCGGTGTTCGCCATCGAGGATCCCGATCATATCGGCGATTGGCGCCTGGACCTGGCCTGGGACAAGACCATCGAATCCTCTGGCAACGTCTTTTTGAACCTTTCGGACACACCGCTGCCCAGAGACTATCCGACGCCGCCTCCCGGCTGGACCGTCCTTCAGGGCCAAGCTGCCCGCGACTATTGGGAAGAGGCGCGCGACGACTGGGTTGCTACCCATGAAGGCGACAGTGGCCCGACCTATGGTGACGGCGATGTAGAGGATCCAGATGACGCCGACCCGACCCCTGGTGACGGCGATGTAGAGGATCCAGATGACAGCACGGACGGAAGCGACTCCGAAACTTTCAAGGGCACAAGCGACGACGACATAGTGACGGGCCGTGCTGGCAACGACACGTTGTATGGCAAATCGGGCAACGACACGTTGTATGGTAAATCGGGCGACGACACGTTGTATGGCGGAGGCGGCGAAGACCTAGTGTATGGCGGAAGCGGCAATGACAAACTGACTGGCAATTCGGGCAACGACGTGTTGTATGGCGAAGACGGCCAGGACCGATTGTATGGCGGAGGCGGCAACGACACGTTGTATGGCGGAGGCGGCAACGACCAATTGTATGGCGGAACCGGCAATGACCAACTGATTGGCGGTGCGGGAACAGACTACCTCTTCGGCAAGGTCGGATCCGACACACTGACTGGCGGTGCGGACGATGACTACTTCGTCTTCAATACCACGCCTAATGCAGACACTAACATAGACTTCATTACCGACTTCGTTGCCGGATCCGACAAGATCAGTCTCGACACTTCGGTATTCGCCAGCCTTGCCACAGGTGCTAAGGGTGAAATGCAAACGCTTGGCGAAGAGTTCTTCGAGGTTGCCAAACGCGCCGACGACTCGAAC
>PIVL01000334.1 GCA_003354145.1 Paracoccaceae bacterium | reverse complement strand
ATGTCCTGATTGCGGCCACCGCCGTACTAATTTTTCTGAACTGAGGTGCAACTATGACCAAACCATCACCTTTTGCCGGAACCTGGCATCTGAAAACCTGGACTGCGCTGAAAAATGATACGCCCGCAGGATATCCTATGGGCCAGGACGCTCAGGGCCAGATCATCTATGCCGACGACGGACATATGTGCGCGTTTCTGATGCGCAGGGATTTCTCAGAAGGCGCGGACGGGGCAGCGGCAGATACCTGCCTGTCATATGGCGGCACCTGGCGTTTCGCTGACGGAAAGATCACCCATCAGGTGATGTTCTCGTCTCTGCCCCATTGGGTTGGTCGACCACTGATGCGTCACGTCAAAAGCAACGGCAGAGTAATGACATTGCGAACCGAACCAGAGATCAGCAAATCTGGCCATCGCTATCAGCATGTTCTTGAGTGGCACAAAGTCGAAGAATAAGGTGGGCTATTGGCCAACCTCGGCCTGACCACTGACCCCGGCTTCCAGAATTTCGGCGATTTCGCCCATATCATAGCCTGCTTCGGCCAGTACCTCGGCACTGTGTTCGCCCAGTCGCGGCTGCAGGCGTCGGATCGTACTGGGGGACTTGGAAAACCGTACTGGCGGATCGGTCATCCGGATACGGCCCTCTGTCGGGTGATCGGTAAATTTCCAGAACCCCGTCGCGGCAAGCTGCTTGTCAGTCAGCAAATCCTCTTTGGTATTGACCTGCTGCACCGGAATCGCCGCCGCATTCAACATTGTCTGCCACTCTTCGGTCGAGCGGGTGGCGACCATATCTTCCAGCAGCCCGTATATCTCGCCCGAATGTCGGGTGCGTGTCGCCAAATCAACAAAGCGCGGATCGTCCTTCAGGTCTTCGCGACCGGCGATCCTGAACATGTCCTGCCAGTTATTGTCTGTGTAGGGCAGCACGCACAAATAGCCGTCTCTGGTCTTGTAGGGTTTGCGCATCTTGTTCAGCAGCCGCGCATACCCCATCTCGCCGATTGGCGGATCGAAACTGGCGCCGTTGATATGTTCGACCATCAGGAAATCCACCAGAGCCTCGAACATCGGCACTTCGATCACTTGCCCCTCGCCGCTGCGTTCTCGGTGAAACAGCGCCGCCAGCACCGCCGAAACCACATGGAACGAGCTGGTTTTATCGGCCATGATGGTGGGTACATAACGCGGCTCGGCCCCCTCAGATGTCACGGTCTGCAAATCGGTGATGCCGCTGGCCGCCTGAATGACATCGTCATAGGCGGGTTTGTTGGCCATCGGCCCGTCGCCGCGAAACCCATAGGTCTTGACGAAAACCAGCTTGGGATAGGCCGCCATGAACCTGGCCTCGTCCAGCCCCAGTTTGGCGGCGATGGCCGGGCGCATATTATGCACAAACACATCTGCCGAGCCGACCAGTCTGAACAGCGCCTCGCGGCCCTTATCTTTACGAAGATCCAAGATAACCGAACGTTTGTTGCGGTTGGTGGCCATGAAAAACGCCGCCATACCTGGATTCCGTTTGTCACCAGTGTGGCGGGTGGTATCCCCCTGATGGGTTTCCACCTTGATCACATCCGCCCCCATATCGCCCAGCATCTGCGTCGCCCAGGGCCCAAGGATTACCGTGGTGAGGTCAACAATCCGGATTCCGTCCAATGCGCCGGTCATATCTTATCCCTCTACCGCGGTTATTTGTTTGTTTAACGCCAGCAGATTGCGGGCCTGTTTCAGATGCGGCATGTCCAACATCTTGCCATCCAGCCCAACCGTGCCCAGCCCCGGATTCTGCTCAAACACATCAACCACCTTTTGCGACCATTCGACCTCGTCGGCGGTGGGCGTAAAGGCGGCGTTAATCACCTCGGATTGCGCCGGATGAATAGCGATCTTGCCGATGAATCCGGCTTGGCGGTCATACTCACAATCCCGGCGCAGTTCTTCTAGATCGCGGAAATTCACCACAACAACCCCAACGGGCTGCGCATCCACCGCGCGCGCGGTGATCAGGCACATGGTGCGTGCGTGCTGGAACGGATAATCGTAGTCGCCACTTGCCGGATGCCGGTTGGTCGACGCCCCAAGTGCTGCGGCCAGATCTTCGCCGCCCCAAGTCAGCGCTGTCAGCCGGTCCGAGACATCTTCAATATAGGTATGGAAAGTCAACATCGCTGCTGCCGTCTCGGTAGCTACAGACAGGATTTTGGTTGACCCGACCTCTAGCCCGTTGGCCGCTTCAAGCGCGCTAAGGCGTTCGGCCAGCTTGTTGATGTCCACAGCCGCGTTCACCTTGGGCAGTACGATGCCGTTGGGCGCGCCGGGCATAACGGCAGCCAGATCGGCCAGCGAAAAGGGGTGGTCCAGCGGATTCACCCGAACCCAGAGCTGCTGGCGCGACCGGTCGCCGTGCTGCCTGAGATAGGCACACGCCATGTCACGCGCGATCTCCTGACGGTCATCTGCCACCGCGTCTTCCAGGTCTAGGATTAGCGCATCTGCCGGGTTGCCCCGCCCTTTGCCCAGTTTTCTTTCGCTGTCGGCAGGCACAAACAGCCAGCTTCTGATGATCGGCATTATTCCACCCTGTCAGTTTGCGGGCGTCGAGGTGACGCCGGACGTTATCATGTTTGCGATCCGCTCGTCATCAAAGCCGATCTCGCGTAGCACCTGCTCGGAATGCTCGCCCAGACGCGGGGCCAGCCGGTCAGGTGCGGGTTGGGTTTCGGACCAGATTGCCGGCACGCTCATGTCACGGATCGTGCCCTCACTTGGATGTTCGACGGTTTTAAAGAACCCGACTGCTTCCAGATGTTCGTCTGTTAGCAGGCTTTCGGGCGAATGGAGCGGCATCGCCGGAATGTCGGCCGCCTCAAACAGCGCCAGCCAATCGTCAGTGGTACGCGTCAGTAGCAGTTCGGCCAGCTCGGCATAAATGCTGTCGATGTTCTCGGTGCGCGTAGTCATGCTGGCAAATCGCGGATCATCGGCAAATTTATCAGGCGTACCAAGCGCTTCAAACCAGGCCTGCCAGTGGCGGTCGGTATAGATCATCACGCAGACATACCCGTCGCGTGTCGGATAAGGTCGCCGGTCTGATGACAATATCCTCGCATAGCCGGGCGGGCCGATTGGCGGCTCAAAGGTCTGGCCCGAGAAATGTTCGCCCAGCACAAAGGTCGTCATCATCTCGAACATCGGAATGTCGATGCGTTGGCCTTCGCCGGTGCGGCACTGATGAAACAGGGCTGCGTTGATCTGCCCGACGGCCCACAACCCCACACAGCGATCTACAATCGCCGCCGGAGAGTAGGTCGGCGCCCCCCCACCTGCTGCAATCTGGGCAAAAGACGGGATCGCGACCGCGCCCTGAATAAGGTCGTCAAACGCCGGTTTCGCCGCATAGGGCCCGTCCTGTCCATAACCAAACACCCCGGCATAGATGATGCGCGGGTTGACGGCCTTGACCGCATCATATGACAGGCCCAGCCGCTCCATCACCTGTGGGCGGCGATTATAGATAATCAGATCAGCGCCCCGGATCAGCTCGATAACCGCAGCATGACCTTCTTCGGTCTTAAGGTTCAGAACGATCGAACGTTTCGACCGGTTGGTATTCAGAAAAATTGGCCCCATGCCCGGATTACGGAAGGGACCAATCTTGCGGATAGGGTCGCCTTCGGGTGCCTCAACCTTGATGACATCCGCGCCCATGTCGCCCAATACCTGCGTGGTATAGGGGGCCATCAGCATATTGGTCAGATCGATGACTTTGATACCGTCCAGCGGTCTTGCCATGGCTCAGTCTCCCACGGGCGAAATCAGAGGGCGGAACACAGGCAGCGCCTGCCCGTATTCCGAATTGCGAAAGGTGACTACGACAGGCTGATCCACCGCCAAAGCATCAAAGTCGGCCTCGACAATATTACTCAGCATGGTCACGCCCTCATCCAGCCGGATATAAGCAATCGCGTAAGGTACCGGCGCGCGCCGCATGACCGAATAGGAATAGATGCGCCCCTTGCCGGTTGCCTGATACCACTCGGTACTGTCCGAAAAACAGGCCGGGCAGATCGCGCGCGGATAGAAGTGCGTCTTGCCGCAATCACCGCACCGTTTCAACATCAGCTTGCCGTCGGTACAGCCCTGCCAATAGGTTTCGGTTTCCATGTTGACCGACGGATCGGGATAAGTTCTCTCGCTCATGCGTCGTTCGCCCCCAGAATAACTGTTGCACCACCAGTGCGTTGTGAAATCTGCCCACCAGTGCCGTGCGCCAACGCCAACCGGCAATCGGGCACCTGTACTGCCGGGTGCGCCTCGCCGCGCAGCTGCCGGACCGCCTCGATCACCTTGGTCATGCCGCCTCGGTTGGCCGGGTGGTTGTTGCACAGCCCACCGCCGTCGGTGTTGAACGGCAGCTTGCCGACGCCGGATATCAAGTTGCCGTCAGAAACAAAGGCACCGCCCTTTCCCTTGTCGCAGAACCCAAGATCCTCAAGCGTTTCCAAAACCGTAATGGTAAAGCTGTCATAAATTGAGGCATAGTCCATATCCGCAGGCGTCAATCCGGCCTCGGCAAAGGCAATCGGGCCCGACATCGCCGCCGCTGTATAGGTCAGATCGACCTGCCCGGCGTTCAGATGCTTGACCGCCTCGCCCTGCCCCAGAACCTTGACACTTCGGTGCCCCAGCGATTTGGCGATCTCGGGGCTGACCACCACCAGCGCGCCGCCGCCATCCGAGATGACACAGCAGTCGAGCCGATGCAGCGGGTCGCAGATCAAGGGTGAATTCACCACATCCTCGACCGT
>PIVL01000698.1 GCA_003354145.1 Paracoccaceae bacterium | reverse complement strand
GCGATTGCGCGCGATGTCGAGACAGAGAACCCGGTTTATGGCTATCGGTTCCGTGGTCAGCGATTTGATTGCGGCTCCAAAGCGGGATTTTTGCAGGCGACAGTTGCGTTTGCACTGGCCCGGGATGATCTGCGCGAAGACCTGTCGCAATATTTGCGCGAGATGGTGCAGATCGACAAGGCTGCTGAGTGAGCGTGGTCGACAAAACACTAACAAAAAATGTTCTGGTAACGGGTGGTGCGGGCTATATCGGGTCGCACGCCTGCAAAGCGTTGAAGGCCGCCGGGTATACGCCGGTAACTTATGATAATCTGGTGACGGGCTGGCGGGATGCCGTCAAATTCGGCCCGTTTGAACAAGGTGATCTGACGGACCGGGAACGTCTGGACAAAGTTTTTGCCACCTACCAGCCCATTGCAGTCATGCATTTTGCCGCGCTCAGCCAGATCGGCGAAGCAATGCAACAACCGGGTCGGTATTGGCACAATAATGTTGCCGGATCGCTGTCGCTTATCGAGGCTGCAGTGGCTGCAGGTTGTCTGGATTTTGTGTTCTCTTCGACTTGCGCAACTTACGGCGATCAGGACAACGTGGTGCTGGATGAGAACACTGCGCAATACCCCACGAACTCTTATGGGGCCTCCAAACGCGCGATCGAGGATATTTTGCGTGATTTTGAGGTCGCACATGGGCTGCGCAAGGTAATCTTTCGGTATTTCAATGTGGCGGGCGCTGACCCGGATGCCGAAGTCGGCGAGTTTCACCGACCTGAAACCCATTTGATCCCATTGATGCTGGATGCCATTGACGGAAAACGTGACAAGCTGACGGTGTTCGGCACGGATTACCCAACACCTGACGGTACCTGTATTCGCGACTATGTGCATGTGTGTGACCTTGTAGATGCGCATGTTCTGGGGCTTGAATGGCTTAAGGATGACAAGGGCAGCAGGGTGTTCAACCTGGGCACTGGTCACGGGTTTTCTGTTCGCGAAGTTATTGACCACTCGCGCAGCGTAACCAACCGGGATGTGCCGCATGATATCGGGCCGCGGCGCGCCGGGGATTGTACCAAACTGGTATCCGGGTCGATGCGCGCTGAAACCGAGCTGGGCTGGACGCCGACACGATCAACGCTGCATACTATGATTGCAGATGCTTGGAGATGGCACCAAACTGGACATTACGA